>NZ_KV796423.1:0-31756 GCF_001809185.1 Corynebacterium sp. HMSC072G08 | reverse complement strand
ATCAGGTGTCCACCAAACAGGGGTCAGGTCCGATAAAACGCGTGAGATTTCCCAGTACATCATCTAAATTGAGCGCATGATTACTGTGATTCAACCGGACCCTAAGGTGACCGTCGACCGCTTTGGTCAGTGGCTTAAAGCGGGCTTTCGGATTGTTGAACTCTTCCGGAATCCGGTCCCGAGGATGGAGGAGTGTGCAGGGGGCATCGTAGTGCTGGGCGGCACGATGAACGCCGTGGAAGGGCCGGAGTGGCTGCCGGCTTTGCGGCAGTTGCTCGTGGATGCGGTGGATAAAGAGATTCCAGTTCTCGGGATTTGTCTCGGACACCAGGTTCTCGCCACAGCCTTCGGCGGCGAGGTCGTGGTGGGGACGGCGGACGCCAAGGAGGACGGGCCGTACGAGATCCGTGTGAACGACGCGGGTCAGGTGGATCCGGTCCTGCGCGTGCTCGGAGAGTCCGCCATCATGCCGGAGTCGCACAATGATGCGGTGACGGTACTTCCGCCGAATGCGCAGCTCTTGGCGTCGAGCGAACGGTGCCGGGTCCAGGCCATGCGGATCGGCTCGGCGGTGTCTGTGCAGTTTCACCCGGAGGCCTCGCCTGCGACGATGGCGCGGTGGGCGGAGATGTCCGGCTTGGATGGCGCAGAGATGCAGCGTCGCATGGAGCTTGCCGATGCCCCCATCCGAGCCGCTGGCCAGGCTATCGCCGCCGCATTCTCAGCGGAATGCGGCGCTTAGAGGGGCGAGCGGCACGTGCGGGTTGGCGTGATCGACCCAGGCGAGCTCAACGATTTCGGCGGCCGGCTGGGGGATGATCGGCCGCGGGTACTCAAAGAGGTGCGCGAGGACGGTGTAGCCCGGCTCATTGGAGGCGGGCGCGGTGCGGGTGCCGAGGGGGACCAGGTTGCGCATGTCGAGGTGGACGGTGAGTTCTTCGGCGACTTCGCGCACGGCGGCATCGGCAGGCTTTTCGTGGGCTTCGGGCTTGCCGCCGGGGAACTGGAAGGCGGTGGTGCCGCGCTTGCGGACCTGAAGGATGCGGCCGCGGGAGTCGCGGAAGATAACGGCGCTGACCTCGATGATGGGCATGGAGGCTAGTCTAGATCTCATGGAAATTGTGGGAGCTATCGACGCCGAAGGGCGCTGTGCTCATTGGCACAGCGCCCTCGATGTGGTGGCAAATAAGTGCGCCACCTGCGGCACGTGGTTTGCCTGCGCGTGGTGTCACCCGGCGGACCATGCGTTTGGGCAGATGCCCTTAGACGAACTCGCAGTCATGTGTGGGGTCTGTGGGCATCAGATGACGTTCCACGAGTACGGGACGGAGTGTCCCTCGTGCGGTGCCCCGTTTAACCCCGGGTGCAAGCTGCATCCGGAGCTGTACTTCCAGGTCTCCGATTAGAAAGAGGACAGGTTGGCGAAGTCGCCAGCCTGAACCTTGGCGATGGCCGCCTGGATGAGCTGCGGGACGTTGGGAACGCGGACGGTGACGTTCGCGGCCGGGACCGGCACGTCGATGGTCGGCTGGCCGGCCTGGACGAACAGCGGGATGATGCGGGTGTTGTTCTGCGCCGGAGCCTGGTTGTTGTTTGCCGGGGCCGGGGTGTTCGACTGGTTGTTCGCCGGGGCCGGGGTGGTGGTGTTGTTCGTGGTGGTGTTGTTGGACTGCGTTCCGCCATTCGCCAGGTTGCAGCGGGCGATGGCCTCGTCAGCACGGGAGATGGCGTCGCGGATCTGCGGGCCGCGGGAATCGAAGGTGGCGACGGCGAGCGCCTGGCGCTTTTTGTTGTTGTAGTCCGTCGGGTTTGTGTAGTACTTCGCCGCCTGCTCACAGGAAATCTGGCCGGAAGGAACCTTGGCCAGGTAGTCATCGATGGCGTCAGCAGATGCTGCCGGAGCAGCGAGAGTGGCGGTCAGGCCGGCGGTGGCGGCGAACAGGGCAGCTTTACGTGCGATAGTCATGCGGGCCATTGTGTCACGAATGTGACGCATGTGAAAGACCTGTGTGAGCCCGTACGCTGGCCCTATTCGGCTTCACCTGGGGTTTGTGCGAACTTAGGAATTTACTGCCAGATCCATTCCGAGGAACTTTTCGGTGACGCGGGCGTATGCCTGGACGGTGAGCTCGAGGTCTTCCAAGTGCAGGCACTCGTCGTGGCTATGGAGCTCCGCGTTGGCGGTCGCAAGGTCGCGTTCTGGCGCGTGGAGGGCAAAACCGTAGCCCACGCCGCCCAGGCGGCGTGCGACGCGGAGATCGGAACCGCCGGTCGCGAGCGTGGGGACGAGGTCCTTGCCGGGGAAGAACTCACCGACGGTCTCGACGAGGGTGTCCCACAGCGGGCCCGTGGTCGGGGAGACCGTGGCGTCCTCGTTGATGAGGTGCTCGATCTCTACGTCGATATCGCCGATGGCGTCGCGGAGCATCTCGTCGACCTCGTTCTGAGTTTGTCCCGGTAGCGGACGGATATCCATTTCCAGGTACGCATGCGAGGGCAGCACATTGATGGCGCCACCAGCGCGCAGCACCGTCTGGGAGATGGTCGTGTGCGAAAACGCATGCGCGAACGCGGAGAGGTTGCCGAACGGGGAGAAGTCGCCTGAGTCGATGAGCTTCTCGGACTCGGGGTCGAACTTAAACGACTCGCGGAAGCCCTGCCAGATGGGATCGTTGGCGATGGGCAGATTCGCTTCCGCGATGCGACGGGCGACCTCGCCAATCTTTAGGATTGCGAAGTCCTTGTTGTACGGGGTTGAGCCGTGTCCCGCATCGCCGTGGACGTGGATGCGGCGCTGTGCCGCGCCCTTCTCGCCGACAATGACGGCGACGCCGCCCGGCAGGTGGCTGCCACCGGTCTCGGACAGGCAGTTCTTCCAGTTGATGGCGCCGGGGTTCTCGCGCTCGAACCAGCGCGCGCCCAGGCCGCCACGAGCCTCTTCGTCAGCGAGGGCGGCAAAGGCGAGGGTGCCGCCCGGGTTGCCGCGGCGGGCGACCTCACGGGTGACAGCGGCCATCGTTGCCGTGATGAAGAGCATGTCCACGGCGCCGCGGCCGTAGAGCTTGCCGTCTTCGATAACCGCCGCGAACGGATCCTTCGTCCACTTATCGGCGTCCACCGGCACGACGTCCGTGTGGCCGAGGAAGGTGAGCGGTTCCTTGTCCGGATCGCCCGGCACGGTGAATATAATGCTCGTGCGGTGGGGGTGCGGCTCGAAGCGTTGCACCTCGACACCGGAGCCGACGAAGAACCTCTCCAGTGAGTCCGCATTGCGGACCTCGAAGCCAGAATCTGCGGTCAGGTCGTTGACGCAGGCGTTGCGGATCAGTTCTTGGAGAAGTTCCAGGGTGTCGTCGTAAAGAGTCATGGCTCAATTGTAGGTTTGTGCCTTTATCGGGGGAATTTTGCGGAAAACGATCAGAAAATTGAACACCGTTCAGGAAAATTGTTTAGGGTATCCGCATGACTATTCTTGACACCGCGCGCGCGAAGGCCCTCGAGCAGGGCATCGGCCTCAACGAAGAAGAACTCCTGGAAATCCTCCAGGTCCCGGACGAGCAGCTCGAGGAGCTCGCCGATATCGCCCACCAGACCCGTCTGAAGTGGTGCGGTCCCGACGTCTCTGTCGAGGGCATCATCTCCATCAAGACCGGCGGCTGCCCCGAGGACTGCCACTTCTGCTCGCAGTCGGGCCTGTTCGAGTCGCCGGTGCGTGCGGCTCGTTTGAATATTCCTGAGCTCGTCGAGGCCGCCCAGAAGACCGCGAAGACCGGCGCCACCGAGTTCTGCATCGTCGCAGCCGTGAAGTCTCCGGATGATTCGCTGCTCGACCAGGTCGGCGAGGCGATTGCCGCCATCAACGACGCGGTCGACATTGAGATCTCGTGCTCGCTCGGCACGCTTACCCGCGAGCAGGCTCAGCGCCTTAAGGACATGGGTGCCCAGCGCTACAACCACAACCTGGAGACCTCCCGCTCCTTCTTCCCTCACGTTGTCACCACCCACACCTGGGAAGAGCGCAAGGAGACCCTCGACCACGTCCGCGCGGTGGGCATGGAAGTCTGCTCCGGCGGCATCATCGGCATGGGCGAGTCGCTCGCGCAGCGCGCCGAGTTCGCTGCGCAGCTCGCTGAAATCGAGCCCTTCGAGGTTCCGATGAACTTCCTCGACCCGCGCCCAGGCACCCCGTTTGCAGACCGTCCGCTCGTTCCCCTCGGCGAGGCACTGCGTGCGGTTGCAGCATTCCGCTTGGCGATGCCCTCTGCGACCTTGCGCTTCGCCGGCGGCCGCGAGCTCTCGCTGGGCGATGACGGCACGGAGAAGGGCCTGCTTGGTGGCATCAACGCGATCATCGCGGGTAACTATCTCACGACGCTTGGCCAGCAGATCGAGAAGGACGTGGACATGCTCCACCGCATCGACCTGCCGATTAAGGCGCTGTAATGCCTGAACAGTCTGCTCTAGCGGCGGCGGTGCTTGCCGGGGAGACTCCGGTCTTCCATCCCAATACCGGTGAGCCCTTCGCTGAGGTGACGCACCTTCACCCGGCCGCCGCGGCCGGCCTGGACGTGCCGCGCTACTGCCAGCTGTGCGGGCGCCGCATGGTCGTGCAGGTGCGCCCGGATGGCTGGAGCGCGCGGTGCTCCCGCCACGGCGAGCTGGATTCTGACTGGCTCTACGAGGAACACTTGCCAGCGTAAACTCGGCCGCATGGCTTTTGAAGATCCCGGCATTGCGCTTGCCCACCGCTCCGCGCTGCGGTCTATCCAGCGCGTGGTGAGCGAGACAACTGAGCCGACCCCGAACGCGGCGGAGCGGGTCGCTGAGCAACTGCGCGCCGGCGGGGTCATGGTCCTCACGGGAGCAGGCGTGTCGACGGATTCCGGTGTGCCGGACTATCGGGGACCGCATGGGTCGCTTGCCCGCCATACGCCGATGACGTATCAGGAATTCCGCTATGATTCCGCCGCGAGCCACCGCTATTGGGCGCGCTCCTTCGTGGGCTGGCGCGTTATGGACGCGGCGCGGCCGAATCGTACGCACTTCGCGCTCGTGGAACTCGAGCGCGCTGGATTGGTATCCGGCATCGTTACTCAAAACGTCGATGGCCTCCACAAGGAAGCGGGGACCGAGACGCTCATTCCACTCCACGGCGATATGGAACATGTCGTGTGTCTGAACTGCGGGTACGCAGAAGACCGTGGGGCCTTCGATGCCCGCCTTGCGGCTGCGAATCCCGGCTATCTCGAGCGCTGGGTCGTCCGCGCGGATCAAGTGAATCCGGACGGCGACGTCGCGCTGTCGCAGCAGGCGGTCGATGAGTTCGTGATGGCACCGTGCGTCCGCTGTGGTTCGGAGCTGCTGAAGCCGGACGTCGTCTACTTCGGCGAGCCGGTTCCGGCGGAGCGGCGGGACGCGGCGCGTGCGCTGCTTGCGGACTCGCGCTCGCTGCTTGTCGCCGGTTCGTCGCTCGCCGTGATGAGTGGCTATCGCTTCATGCTCGATGCGCTCAAGCAAGGCAAAGAGGTCGCCGTGGTGAACGGCGGGCCAGGGCGCGGCGACCCCAAGGCCACGACGCTGTGGCGCACGCAGGTCGCGCCGGCTTTTGATGAGCTACTGGATCTGCTTGATGTCTAAGGCTGGGGTACGGCAGGCCTAAAGCTTCTCGAAGTACATGACTGCGGTGTCGGTGTTTTTCTCTGGTGCCGGGGGATCGGTCTGCTTGCCTCGCCACAAGGGGCTGATGCCTGGCATGAACCAGGCGAGCAGGGCAACGAAAACCGCGATGACGATGGCGGCGGGAGTTGCATATTTGGACGGCACGAACCAGTATCCGGCCGCGCACAAGGCGATGATGACACAGACCCACAAGGGGACCAGGATGCCGAGGTTGAGCCGCCGCGTGGCGCGGTATTCGGCCCAGTCTTCGCCGGGGAAGCGAGTGCGCGCCTCGGAGCGAATCCGACGCGCAGTCTTGTGCTGTTGCAGCACCGAGGCGATGAGGGTGAAGGCCACGCCGGCGCCTGCAACGAGCATGTCTGCGGTGACGGCTCCATAAGCTGCAATCGCGAGCGCGAGAGACAGCGCAAGGCGCTCGGAGACGCTGAGAGGTAGCCCACGCGTGGGGTCTACGTCGGGATACAGATTTTTGAAGGCGCTGGTAGACGAGGGTGTCATGGCCGAATGAGGGTGTCCTTTATTGGGGGTGGCTTACCTAATTTAGGTTAGTGTAACCTATACAAAACCGCTTAGGTATGTATAGCCTAAATTCTGATTCTTTTTGTTCATCGCATCAATACTTCATGAGGACTTTCTCCGTGATTCTCCGTCGAATATTGGGCACTCTTGCTGCCAGTACCCTCATCGCACTCCCTTCGGTCGCGCTCAACGCTCCCGTAGCCTCGGCTGCCGGCACCTGCTCCTGGAATTGGGGCATTAAGCAGTCCTACCGAAGCTATATCCAAGGCCAAGTCGCCAAAGGCCAGTGGGAAACGGACGGCATTGGTTTTACCGGTTCCGAAACCGGCGCAGACGGTGCTTTTACCTTCACTCCGGGCAAGGCCTCCGTACAAGGCGATACCGTCACTGTTCCCTTCGGCGGCGTCATCCACTTCACTGGACACAACTACGGCGGCGACGATCTGTTGGATATGACGCTGACGGACTGGCAGATTCAGGCCTCCGGCAACCGGGCGGCGATCGTGGTGGATTACGTCTCTTATGAATCTGACATGGTGGATAAGTCCGCACGCGGCCCGCAGATTACCGGCGATAACGTGGTCATCGCGAGGATCGATCTAGATCAACCCGTCGACGCGTCCGTGCACACGCTCGACCTTTCCGGCGACGTCACGCTCACCGACGAAGGACACAAACTCTTTATCGCCTATGAGGCGGGACAGTCGATGGACCCCTCGTCAGGGACCGTGGCCACGGACGGCAGCTGCGGCGGGTCCTCTGACGGTACAGGCAGCGGTTCGAAGTCCTTGGGGACAATCTCGGGCACGTTTACCGGTCGCAATGCAGAAGCCATGGCGATTTTGAAGGAAACGAACGACACCATGAATGGCCTGACCACCTTCATGGGCAACACGGAGTCTTTCCTAGACCAGCTAGAATCCTTCCGTTCTCGCACGGAAGCCGCCACGGGTACGACCACCAGCACTACCACTAGCACCACGAGTGGTTCAGGCGCGTCGGGAGCCAGCACTTCGAGCGCCGCGAGCCCTTCGAGTGCTTCGGGTAGTACTTCGGGTACTTCCGGCACTACTGGTGCTACTGGAACCACAAGAACCGCGCGGCCACAGGACCCCGGGTCCGCGGCTAGTGGTGGGCAGTCAGAAACCTGCGTAGCCACGGGCGTGCAGGCTGCGACCGCCGAGTGGGGTGTCAAGAAGTCCTTCCAGTCGTATATCACCGGTTCCATCGCCAAGGGCTCCTGGACGCTCGACGGCGTAGGGTACGACAACTCGCGTTTTCAGTTCACGGGCACCGGCGGAGATGTGGATACTGCGGCGCAGTCAGGTTCCATCCGCTACGGCGGCGCTATGCATTTTACCGGCCACAACGGGGTCCTCGATCTCAATATCGCGAACCTGGAAGTCCGGTTCAACGGTACGAGCGGTCAACTCATCGCCGACGTGCGTTCCTCCAACATGGAGGGCGAGCGCAAGGACTTTGGACGCACGGTGCTCGGAGACGTGTCGTTTAGCCTGCTCGACGTGAGTGACTCCGCCGTCGACGGCGAAGCCACCGTCACGCTGACCGCAGCGGGCAATGATGCGTTCGCGAATTTCTATGAGCCGGGCACGACCCTCGATCCGCTCTCGTTGCATGCACAACTTGGCGGATCCGGGGACTGCGCCGGGGCGAGCGGAACTACGGCACACACTGGTGCGGCGACGACCTCCGGCGGTCAGAGCGCTGCGGCGGCGAAGCGGGCGGCATCGGAAAGCTCTGCGGGAGACGGCCTGCAGGCCGCGGCTGGCACGAGCACGTCTGGTTATGAAGACGGCAGCGGCAACTTCCAGATCAAGAAGGCCGCGGCCGCGGGCTCCTCGCCGGAGGCGAGCACGTGGCTCTTGCTGCTTATCGCAGGCCTCGCCATCGCCGGCGGTTCCATGGGCTCCGTCGTCCTGCGCAACCCGGCGTAGCGCACCACTTTTTACCCAAGACCTGAGAAAGGATACGTTTCACATGAAACGACTTTTGGTGGCGTTGGCGTGTGTCCTTGCCCTCACGGGGTGCGGCGTCCAAGGCGCCTATGAATCCCAAGACGCGCAGCTGCGCGAAGCCCTCCCAGACGCGCAGTCGGCCAAAGACCCGCGCTCGTTCACGGGAGTGTCGAATGTGACGGATTTCGAGGATGTCGTCGCGGTGACGGAGTCTCCTACTCCCGCGCTGCCGGTGGAGCTCACGGATGCTGACGGCTACGACGTCTCCGTTACGGATGTGTCCCGAATCGTGGCATTGGATCTCTACGGTACGTATACGAAAACCCTCGAGGGCCTGGGGCTTACGGACAACATCGTGGGCCGCACGGTGTCGTCGACGGAAAACGCTATCGCCGATCGCCCCGTCGTGACTCAGGGCGGACACAACATCAATGTGGAAGCCGTGCTCGAACTCCGGCCCACGCTGGTCATCGTCGATCATTCGATCGGCCCGCGCGACGCCATCGACCAGATTCGCGCCGCAGGGGTGACCACCGTGGTCATGGAGCCGAAACGCACCATTGACTCGGTGGCCGAGGACATCACAAACCTGGCCGCGGTCGTGGGTCTGCCAGACGACGGCGAAACGCTGGCTAACCGCTCCGTCGAAGAAATCGAAGAAGATAAGGCGGCCATCGCAGACATCGTGCCGGAGGATCCCATGCGCATGGCGTTCCTTTACGCGCGCGGCAACGGCGGCATCTTCTTCATCATGGGAGAAGGCACGGGTGCCAAGGACCTCATTGAGGGTGTGGGCGGCGTAGACCTCGGCACCGAATACCACCTCTCTTACGCCGAACCTGCCAACGCCGAATCTTTGGCAAAGATTAACCCTGAGGTCATCATCATGATGACGGGCGGCCTGGAGTCGACCGGCGGCGTCGAAGGCCTCCTCGAGCGCCCCGGCATTGCACAAACCACTGCGGGCCAAAAACAGCGGATCGTGACTATCCCAGACGGGCAATCGCTCGCCTTCGGGCCCTTGACCGGACAGACCCTTCTCAAACTTGCGCAGGCAATCTATGACCCAGACAATGCTTAAACCGGCGGCCCCCACGGAGGTCTTTGCTCGGCGCTCCCGCCTGCGGCTTGGTGTATTCGTATCGCTCGGGGCGCTGCTTGGTGTCGCCTTCGTCCTGTCGCTTGCGCTGGGGCAGTACTACGTCGCGCTGGGTGACTTGGTGCAGATTATGGCCGCAGGCCCTGGCGGTGGCTTGACTGCCAACGTCGTGTGGCAGATCCGCCTGCCGCGCATTCTGCTCGGTTTCTTGGTCGGCGCGTGCTTGGGCGTGGCGGGCACGCTCATGCAGGCCGTGTTCGCCAACCCGCTGGCTGAGCCCTCCATCGTGGGCGTGACCTCCGGTGCCGGTGTAGGCGCGGCCGTGGTAATCGTCTTTAATATCTCGGTCCTGGGTACCTTCACGGTGCCGCTCGCGGCGTTTGCTACGGCGCTGTTGGTTACCGCGCTGATCTACCAGTTGGCGCGCTCACGAGGGCGTGTGGCGGTGGTCAATCTGATCCTGACCGGCATTGCTATCAACGCGGTGTGCAACGCCATCATCTCCTTCATGATGTACCTGGCGCCCACCTCGAACCGCGAGCAAATCATCTTTTGGCAAATGGGTTCGCTCAACGGCTCTCAGTGGAAACACGTGTGGGTGGTCCTCCCCATCGCCCTCGTCGGGATGGCCATCGCGCTGCGTCTTGGCCGTCAGTTAGATGTGCTCGCGCTGGGCGAGCGCGCCGCGGAACACACTGGCGTCGACGTCAAGAGACTGCGCATTATCGCCATCGCTGCCTCGGCGATCCTTACCGCCGGCGCAGTTGCTTTCGCCGGACTTATTGGGTTCGTCGGCCTTATCGTGCCGCATCTGCTGCGTACGATCATCGGCCCAGAAAACAGGGTCTTGCTGCCGGCCTCTGCGGTGGCGGGCGCCGTACTCATTGGCTTTGCCGACGTCGCTGCGCGCACGCTCATTCCTTTCGCCGACCTTCCCATCGGTATCTTTACCGCGCTCGTGGGTGGCCCCACCTTCTTCGTGCTGTTGCGCCGGATGATGAAGAAGGGAATGCATTGATGATTAACGTTGCGAATCTTTTCGTTTCGATCGGCGAGCGGAACCTGCTTTCCGATGTCTCCTTTGTCGCCCGCCCAGGGGAGGTCACCGGCCTCATCGGCCCGAATGGCGCGGGCAAGTCCACGCTGCTGGCGGCCATCGCCGGCGATATTGATTACACCGGTTCCGTTTCCCTCGTGGGGCAGGATCCGGCGGTTTCCTCCCCAGGGGCGTTGGCCCGTGCGCGTGCGGTGATGCTGCAGGACGTTACTGTGTCCTTCCAGTTTCTCGTGCGTGATGTAGTGGCCATGGGCCGGCGCCCTTGGGAGGGCACCGCCAGGCAGGCCGAGGACGACGCGATCATCGACGCAGCGCTTGCGGCGGTGGATGCGACGCACTTGGCCGGCCGCGATATTGCCACGCTCTCTGGCGGGGAGCGTGCGCGTGTGGCGTTGGCCCGTGTACTGGCGCAGCAGACCCCGGTGATTCTCCTCGATGAGCCGACTGCGGCGCTGGACATCCGCCATCAAGAACAAATCTTGGGATTGGTGCGCTCGATTGCGGCGCAGGCTGGAGTGGCGGTGCTGGTGGTACTCCACGATTTAGGCGCCGCTGCGGCCTATTGCGATCACATCGTGTGCCTAGCAGACGGGGCAGTTGCCGCCGCCGGCCCGGTGCGCGAGGTCTACACCGACGAGATTTTGTCGCAGGTCTATCGCTGGCCTATCCAGGTGAGCGAGGCGGACGGCCACATCTCAGTCCATCCCGCGCGACGTCAGGTCGCCGATCCCGAGCAGTCTTTTGTCGATCTACTTAAGGAGTCTTAACTCATGCGTATTGTCTCTTCTTCTCTCGCGCTGGCGCTGACCGCCTCGGCGCTGACCGTTCCGGCAGCCTTTGCTGCCGATGCCCCCACCTGCGCCCCTGGCCAGACCCTGGAGACCCGCATTGTCTCCGGCACTGTGAATTGGGGCATCAAGGAATCTTTCCGCAACTACATCACCGGCCCCATCGCGAGGGGTGGGTGGACCACGTCCGGCGCGGTGACGCAGGACGAGGGCAACAAAGGCGGAGCAGACTTCCAGTTCCACTTCGAGGTGGATCCTTCTGCGTCCTCGGTGAGCCTGGGCGAAGACGGAACCGTCACGAAAGCCGATATTCGAACCAAGGATTCGACGCTGGAGTTTGAGGGCCACCACGGCGCGCTGTACACCAAGATGCTCTCGCCTTATGTCCTCACGGAGGCAGGGCAGGCAAAGGCGGGCACGTCCTACGAGGGCTACTACGTGCCGGGTAAGGGCATGACGGAATACACCCCGGAGGACCGCACGGAAGAAAACAAGAAGTCGGGCACGGATACCTTCGCTGACGGCAATGCCGCATGGTCGAAGGACGGCGATACGCTCACGCTGAATGCGACCGACGTGACGTACAAGCCGAAGGCGGGTACCTACTACGATCGTGAGTCGAAGATCCAGCACATCGAGGGTATCGACGTGATCTTCATGGGCATGTACAACGAGAGCTACAAGCCGGAACTTGATGATGTACAGGTGACCTTGAAGACCGCGTCCGAGTGTGTGGGTCCTGCCGATGAGGGCACCGAGACCACCCCGGGGGAGCAGACCGAGTCGGGCCGCGGCGAGCAGGGCAAGGACCATACAGAAGACCAAGGAAAGACTCCTGGGAAGGATCCAGAGAAGAAGCCGGACAAGGAGCAGGATCAGAACCAAGGCGGCACGGATAACAAGGGCGAAGAGGGCTCTTCTTTTTCCAACGTGTGGAATATCGTGTTGGCGCTGACCGCTCTGGGTGGCATGTTTGCGGTCATCGGCGGCGCCATCGTGCAGTCCGGCGTCCTTAATCCCCTGCTGGCGCGCCTGCGTTAGCGAACCTGCGCGGGTTTAATCCGAGTCGGTGTGACCCGCGTTGGCAAGGGCGTGGCTTTGGGCGTCGTGAGGATTGTCCAGGGTGGGGGAGAGCTGTTTGAGCACCGTGCGCACGATGGCGCGCACGCGCTTGTCCATGGGCATATCCATGTGTAAGACGACGGCGCGTTTGTCGACGTCTTGCACATAGACATTGCGCACCGTTCCGTCGGGAGTGTCGCCGGGATCCAAGAAACAGGTTTCCGGCGGCACGACGATGGAGTCTTGCTTAGTGGCCACGCACGTGTAGCTCACACCGGGGGCCAGGTCACCGTTGTGGTTGAGCTCGTTCAGCGTCGCGCTGCCCACGATTTGTTCCATGCCGGCCGGGCCGAAGTAAGCGTCGATGATGGAGCGCATGACGTGTTCTTGACGTCGGTTGGAAATCAACGAGCTGACGATTCCGCCTTGGGTGGTGCCGTGGTTGGGCGCCGACAGGCAGATGATGTGACGCACGCGGTCCACCGCATCGTCGTTATGCATCCAGTAGCGGGCGACGATACCGCCTTGGGAGTGTCCGATGAGCACGACCTGCTCCGCGCCGGTGACGGCTTGGACCGCGTCGATATACGCGCCGACCTGATCGGCGGAGGCGGCGATGGGGCCGGTGGCGCGGGCGCCATAGTCCGGTGCGAACACGGCCCAGCCGTCCTCGCGCAGCTCGGAGCCGAGCAGCTGCCATACGCCCTTCGTATCCGTCGTCCCGTGGATGAGAATGATGGGCCATGGGTGGTCTTCATCCGGGCGTGCTGCCCAGTCGTCCTCGAAAACGCCGCGTGGCTTCAGGCGTGCGCCGAGCGGTAGCGATGCCAGGCGTGCCGCGGTCTCTGCCTCGTGGTCGTCGCCTGCGGACCCACGTGGATGGCGAAAGTCGAGGTCGAAGAAGCTGCGGCGCTCGGCACGCAATAGCTCGGCGATTTCGTCGGCCACTTCCTCGCGCAAGGCATTAGCTGGCGCAGGGGTGGTAATGCCATGGCGCGGAGAGTCTGAAACTTGTTTCGCCGGTGTCGCCGGCAGGCCGTCGGCAGCGTCGTAGCTGACGGAAGGGGGAGTCGGGTCTGAACGCCAGAACCGCCCGAGTCCCTCGGAGATGAGGGCTTCGAGTTCTTTGAACGAGTCTGTTGCCATAACTTCCATCCTATTTCGTGCCGCGATACATTAATGTTTCGGAATTATTAGTGGTAACGGTGATATTTCGCGGGATCGCAAGAGAAAAATCTCGTTACCCCTTGACCATCCAACTAAAGGTTTATAAACTAAGCCTTGCCTAATCACGGGCGGTTGCTTACCAGGAAGGTCGCGCTCCACTTCCTTCTTACGGTAAGTGCCGAAAGATTAGTCATGGGGAGAAGGCCCGTCAGCGCGCAGCTGACGGGCCTTCGTTATGTCTCAATTCCTCGAGGTGGAAATTAATCCTCGATGACGGAGACCTTCACGTCGATGTTGCCGCGGGTGGCCTTGGAGTACGGGCAGACCTCGTGAGCCTTGTCCGCGAGCTTCTGGGCCTCATCGTGCGGCAGGTTCGGAATGGTGACCTCAAGCTCGACGGCGAGACCGAAGGAGGTCTCGTCCTTGCCGATGGACACGCGCGCGCCCACGGAAGAGTCGCCCAAGTCTGCGCCCTCGCTCTTAGCGACAAGCTGCAGTGCGCCGTGGAAGCACGCTGCGTAACCGGCGGCGAAGAGCTGCTCCGGGTTGACGCCGTCGCCGGAGCCGCCCATCTCCTTCGGTGCGGCCAGGTTGAAGTCCAGGTCGGAGTCCTTAACAACGGAGCGGCCGTTGCGGCCAGCGCCGGTTGCGAGTGCCTCGGTGGTGTACATCGGTTCCATGATGAAAGTCCTTTCGCAAGCTTCTGAGCTGTTTTCTTTGTACGCGATTTAATTGTACGCAACCCTTGTGCGTTATGCTAGGAGCATGTCTCGCGTGTCACTGGAACTGGACAAACAACTCTGCTTCGCCCTCTACCGGGCGAGCCATGCCGTCCAACGGTCCTACCTCGAGGAACTTACCCCGTTGGGTCTGACCTATCCGCAGTACGTCACCATGCTAGCGCTCTGGGGCCATGAGGATCCGGTGACGATGAAAGAGCTCTCCGCAGAAATCGCCTTGGATTCGGGGACTCTCACTCCGCTGCTCCGCCGCATGGAGAAGCAAGGCCTGCTCACGCGTGCCATCGATCCCGCGGACGAACGCCGCCGCATCGTGGCTCTCACTGATAAGGGTCGCGCCCTGCGCGAGCAAGCCGAGGGCATCCCGCGCCGACAGATGGAGCGTTTTGCAGCCTCCGGACTCGATATTCGCATGCTTAAGTCCGAGCTCGACCGCCTGTCCGGCTCCTTTACACCGGATGCCGACGCTGAAGATCGCTAATACACTCGGGGGCTATGACCCAACTGTCGCCTGTTCCTGACGCCGCCGCAGCGGTCGAGCGCCTCATCGACCTCTACGAATCCTCGTGTGAGTGCGCTCGCGTGTGCCTCGAGAAGGGCGAATATGCGGACTACGCGCACGTCGTCTATCCGCAGATCGTCGTCGACGTCAAGGAATGGCGCCCCATCGACCGCTCCGAGCCTTTCGGATACGTGGATGAGTCCGGCCGGTACGTCGCTGTGCTGTCTAAGCCGCACCTCCTGCGCGGCTACCTTGAGGAACAGCTCACTCGGCTCACCGAGAATTACCCGTGCGAGATCTTCGTCGGCCCCTCGGACGTGCGCATCCCACCTGAGTACATCAAGGGCGTCGAGATGGTCCCGCAGCAGCGTCCGGCGGAGGTTCCGCGCCCCACGCTTGACGAGGTGCACGACGCCATCGTGGACGGTCACTGGGATGTCTTCCACGGGGACGACAAGCCGCTGTTCCACTTCGGTCCGCAACGCTTCGACATCGCCTGCGCGCGCATTGAACACTACACCGGCATCGAGGTCGACTCGCTCCAGAAGTACATTCTCTTCACGAACTACGGCATGCACATGACGGAGTTCATGCGCTTTGGCCTGCGCGCGCTGGGTTCCCGCTATGACTCCCTCGTTCTACCAGATGGGCGCACGGTGCCTGCCGATGCCGCCGAGGGCGTCGAGGTCGCAGACCTTCAGACCCGAGTGCAGATGCCGCGCTACGATCTCACGACGCCGGACGGCGATGGCATCACGATGATCAATATCGGCGTGGGCCCTTCCAACGCGAAGACCATCACCGATTCCCTCGCGGTGCTGCGTCCGGAGGCATGGATCATGATTGGCCACTGCGCGGGCCTGGACGGCCGCATGCGCATCGGCGACCTTATCCTCGGCAACGCCTATCAGCGCGATGATCACATCCTGGATCGTGCCATTCCCGTCGACGTTCCGATCCCCGCCATCCCGGAGGTCCAGCGCATGCTCGAGGCCTCCGTCGAGGAGGTCTACGGCGCCGACAACGAACTCATGCGCACCGGTACCGTCCTGTCTACTGCGGACCGCAACTGGGAGTGGCGTACCCCGCGCGAGCTGTGGGAGTGGCTGCGTGGTTCCACCGCCGTGGCCATCGACATGGAGTCGTGCATGCTCGCGGCCAACGGGTATAGATACCGCGTCCCCTATGGCACGCTGCTGTCCGTGTCGGATCTTCCGTTGCACGCGGTGCCCAAGCTGCCCGCCGGCGCCCAGGCCTTCTACTCGAATTCGAAGGAGGCGCACGTCATGTGCGCCGTGCGCGCGATGGAGGCCCTAGCAGAGAATCCCGAGCGACTCCGCACTCGCAAGCTGCGTCGCACCATTGGGGAGGTTCCATTTCGTTGAGTGGGACATGCGACTAAGCTGGATCGAAAATTATCGTCTCCCAAGGAGTAGATTCCATGACTCAGCCCGAGTGGTACCACCCCGATCGCGAAAATCTGACGTGGGAGGTCTTCGGTGAAGCATCCCGGCACCTGTCTCAGGAGATTGTGGACTCCGGCTGGTTCCCTGAGCTCATCGTGGGTGTGGCGCGCGGCGGTCTTATTCCTGCTGGCGCCATCGGTTACGCCATCGGCGTGAAGGCCATGGGCGCCATCAACGTCGAGTTTTACACCGACATTGGCGAGACCCTGCCGGAGCCGCTCGTCCTGTCGCCACAGCTCGACATGGACTCGCTCGCAGGCAAGCGCGTGCTCGTCGTCGACGACGTCGCGGACTCCGGCAAGACGCTCGACCTCGTGGTTAACCTGCTCAAGGAAACCGCCGCCGAGGTGCGCTCCGCCGTCATCTACACCAAGCCCACCACCATCTTTGAGCCGGACTTCTCGTGGAAGAAGACGGACCAGTGGATCAACTTCGCGTGGTCCGCGCTTCCCGTCATCACCGCGGACGGCTCGTATCAGGAAGGCGCGTAATCTGCGCATTATCGCTTTCCTAGTGAACGGACAGGAACAGACAGGAAACGCGCAGGCGCATGCCATTGCCTCGGCAGGTCCATGCCCCATACTTAACTCATGCGTTTGAGAGAGGCGCATAAGAGAGATAGAGAGATACCCCAGCTACGCGGGGCGGACGGCGTGAGACACCGTTCGGGAGCGTATGCACCTTGAGAGAGATAGAGACACACGTCAGGCTCCGGGCAACCGGAGCCTGACGTGGTTTTTCGTGCCGTAGCTTTACACTGACTTGTCGTGACCCTTCAAACTTCTGCGCCTACCGGCATGCTCGCGAGCTTTCGCTACGCCTTTTCTTCCCCCGCGCGCCTGCGCATGGAGGTCTTCGGCGGCCTTGCCGTTGCCCTCGCGCTTATCCCCGAGGTCTTAAGCTTTTCGATCCTGGCGGGGCTGGATCCACGCGTTGGACTCTTCGCGTCCGTCATCATGGCAATCTCCATCTCCTTTACTGGTGGTCGTCCTGCCATGATCTCCGCCGCGGCCGGCTCGGTCGCGTTGGTCATTGCTCCCTTGTCTGCCTCCCACGGTCTGCAGTACGTCCTCGCTACGGTGCTGCTAGCGGGAGTCCTGCAGATCGTTCTCGCTTTCCTCGGGGTCGCCAAGCTCATGCGTTTTATCCCGCGCTCCGTCATGACTGGCTTCGTCAACGCGTTGGGCATCATGATGTTTACCGCGCAGCTGCCGCACCTCATGCACGTGCCGTGGATCGTCTATCCGCTCGTGGCGCTCGGTGTGGCCATCATGCTTCTGTGGCCACGGCTCACGGAGGTTGTCCCGGCGCCGCTCATCACCATCCTCGTCATTACGGTCCTCGTTGTGGTCTTCCGCTGGGACATTCCCAACGTCGCGGACCAAGGCGAGCTACCCACGAGCCTGCCGGGCTTCGTCTTCCCTGACGTGCCGCTCACGCTCGACACCCTCACTCTCATCGGCCCGTACGCGGTAGGCGTGGCCCTCGTCGGCCTCATGGAGTCGCTGCTCACGGCCAAACTTGTCGACGACATTACGGACAGCCACTCGGACAAAACGCGCGAGTCCCTTGGTCAGGGTATTGGCAACGTCCTTGCAGCGAGCATCGGTGGCATGGGCGTGTGCGCGATGATTGGCCAGACGATGATTGGCGTCAAAGCTTCTGGTGCTCGCACGCGCCTGTCGAGCCTGCTCGCTGGCGTCTTCCTCCTCATTCTCATCCTGGTGTTGGGCGATACCGTGGGTGCGATTCCCATGGCTGCGCTTGTCGCCGTCATGATCCTTGTCGCCGTGGACACGGTGGATTGGCATTCGGTGAAGACGCTACGTCGCATGCCGCTCTCGGAAACGCTGGTCATGCTCGTGACGGTGGTGGGGACATTGGTTACCCATAACCTGGCCGTCGGCGTTATCGCCGGCGTGCTCACGGCGATGGTCGCCTTCGCCCGCCGAGTCGCGCACCTCACCGAGGTCGAGCTCATTGCTTCCGATGCCACCCGTGCCGCGTACCGTGTGAGCGGCCAGCTTTTCTTTGCCTCGTCTAACGACCTGGTCTATTCCTTCGACTACACGCTGGGCGTGTCAGAGGTCGACATCGATATGACCGGCGCGCAGGTCTGGGATGCCTCGACCGTGGCGACGCTGGATGCGGTGCGTGAGAAATACGCGCAGCGCGGCGCGACCGTGGATATTCGGGGTCTTGATCCGGTCAGTCAGCAGCGCCTCGACCGGCTCTCGGGCAACTTGGGGGACTAAAACCTGGGGGAGAGATGTCCGCTGGGCGTGGGGGTGCGGTGGGTAGTCATACTTTCGGTGGAATATGCGTCACTGTGGGCATGAAGTATGACATAAGCCTTGATATGTAAGGCTTGCCTTGTTTAGGCTATCCACATTAAGGTTAGGCAAGCTTTACTTACTTAGGAGGAATTTGGCCATGACTGTTGCCATGACCACGACGCCGCTTTCGCAGATGCTGCGTGAGGAAACCGCGCGAGCGCACGCCAGCGCAGAAGGCTCAGATTTTATGACCCGCTTGATGGCGGGTGAGCTCAGCGCAGAGGCACTCGCCACCTTTACTGGGCAGTTGTGGTTTATCTATGAGGCGCTTGAGCGTGCGGTCCGCTCGGTAGCGGATACTCGCATCGTCGGAGCGGTGGCTGACCCCCGGTTGGAACGCCGCGACGCGCTGGAACTCGACCTCGCGGAAATGTACGGCCCGCAGTGGCGCGACGAGGTACGTATCCTTCCCGCCACCGCACGCTACGTCGCGCGCCTGGAATCGCTCGATACGCCGGGGTCGGAGCCCCGGGTCGTTGCCCATCACTACGTGCGCTACCTCGGCGATATATCGGGCGGGCAGGTCATTGCCGCGCGCCTGGGGGCTCTCTACGGTATCGACCCGGATGCGCTCAATTTCTATAACTTCGCGGCGATTGGCAAGATTCCGCCCTACCGCAGCGCGTACCGCGAGGCGCTCGACGAGCTCGCGCTTTCTGATGCCCAGCGTGCTGCCCTCATCGCTGAGGCACAGGCCGCCTTCACGTGTAACTCGGCAGTCTTCGCCGAGCTAGCGAAGCTGTATCCGGGCGCAGCGTAGCGCCGGGTTCACTATTTCCCCTCTTCCCCCTTCTTATTTTCTCTGTATTTCTAAAGTGACCTGGAGGTCTGTCGCGTGAAGAAAATCTCTTCTGCTTCTCTCGCATCTGCTCTTATCGTCTCTGCAATGGCTGTTCCGGCTACTGCTGCAACGCAGGACCTGACGGCGGGTACATTCGCCTGGCCCATTAAGACCTCCTTCATGGAGCACCTCGCTGGCCCAATAGCGGCTGGCCGTTGGACGACCACGGATGGGGCGACGTATAAGGACAATCAGCTGCTCTTTCGGGTCAACGTCGCTGAGACGACGTTAGATGCGGACGGCAACGGCACCATCGTCCTTGACGGTTCGGCGCATATCGTGGCCTACACAGGCCTGGGCGCGGGCGGCTCGGCCGGCCTCGATCTCACCTACTCAGATCTCAAGCTGCAGGTGCAAGGCACGAAGGTCGAGCTCGTTGGAGACTACGTTTTGTCCGGGGATCCGGGCGACAAGGGCAAGCAGGTCGACAGGGATGGCGATGATGACGTGCTGGTTACGTTCACCCTCGATGCTCCCATCGCGGTTGGTGCCGATGTGAGCGCGCAGGATCGCCCGGCCACCGCGGGCGCGGGCCTGGAGGGCTCGCTGCTGCGCTATAAGGAAGGTCAGATACTTGAGGGCGGCGACGTTGACCTCGTGCTGGACTTTGCTGATGGCAAGGACGCCGGGGTGGTCGAGGGGCATAAGTCGACGGGACTCGCCCAGGCTTCCGCGCAGTTGGGAACGCTGAGTTCGGAGGATCCGTCGCGCGGGGGCATCGGCATCCTCGCGGGGCTGATCGCGGGCGTCGTGGCGCTCGTGGGTACCGCGGTGGCAGGGATGCCTTTGGTGCTTGATGCGCTCAAGCAGGCGGGCATCCGACTCTAGTCTGATTGCTTCCGTTTGTGTGGATTTGGGTGTTGATTAGGTCGTGGTAACTTAGGTTACCGTGACCAAAATTGCTTTTGGCCTGCATGTTTGGAAATCCTAACCTGGCTAGCGGAATTTTTGAATGTGGGTATTATGGTGGCCTATACCGCCGGAAACCCGTTGGATAGCCGTCGGAAATGACAGAAATTTACCTATTGAACAGGTATCGAAAGGCAAGGATATTCAATGAACGAGAAGCTGCAGAGCCTGCTGAACGCACAGGTTATTAACGAGCACGGCGCCGCCCTCATCTACACCCAGCTGGCCTACGAGATGGATGATCTTTCCTTCCCGGGCATGCGTGACTGGTTCTACGCTCAGGCTGCGGAGGAGCGCGAGCACGCTCAGAAGATTGCCAACCACCTCCTCGCACGCGGCTACCGCGTGGAGCTCACCGATGTCCCAGTTCCGTCCGTGAAGGCCGCGACCCCGCTCGACGCTTTCGAGGCTGCCTACGCACACGAGCAGAAGGTCTCCGAGCAGATCCGCGAGATCGCTTGTACCGCTGATGAGGTCAAGGACCTTGAGTCCCGCCAGATCGTGAACTGGTTCCTCGACGAGCAGATTGAGGAAGAGGACACCGTCACCGAGATCATCGACCAGATCAAGCTCGTGGGCAACGATGGCTCCGGCCTCCTGCGCATCGACGCCACTCTGGGCTCCCGCGCAAAGTAGGCACGCGCGGCCCTCAAGGCCTAGCTAATACAAAAAGGTCAAGGGACAGTGACCATGCGGTAACAAACCCATCAAGATTGCCCTAATATCTCCCACCAACCCCGTGGTTGGTGGGAGACTGCGTTTTATATGTCTATGAAGCAGAAAACCTGGACCGTGGTCGTGCTCCTCGCGCTCGCCGTCGCCTTGGGCGTCGGCACGGCGTTGAGCAGTACGCACGTCGCGCTCGGCACTTTTCTGCTTGGTGCGGCACTCATGCTGGGGCCTTTCGCGGGGGCGGGTCTCTTTCTTTTTGCTGCGCTCATCGCGGTGAGCCTGCCGCAGAAATCCATTGCGTCAGTCGGCGGAGCGCTCGTGCTTGCTGCTGTGGGCCTGGTGATCTTCATGCCGCTGGGTATCATTCCGGACGCCATCGTGCCGCTGTATGCGGGAGGCGCGGCGCTGGGTGCTGTGGCGGTGCTGCTCGTGCCCACGGGGCTGCCCGGACGCTTGTTCCGTTTCTAGAGCTCTGTCGTTTGGGACGAGTCTGCGCGGCTTTCCGTAGTCTGGATGTATGTCGACGTATCTTTTCGATTTCTACGGAGTCTTGCTCCGTCATCGCCCACCGGCGCCGAAGGAGGCGCTGCTACGTCTCGTCGGTGCCGAGGATCCGGTCGCTTTTTGGACGGCGTATAACGAATTGCGCCCGGCCTATGACGCGGGCGTGGTGAGCGACGAACGCTGGTGGCGCCAGATGCAGGTGCGCCTAGGCCTTCCGGACTTCGATATCTCTGAGGCCGTCGCTCAGGACTTCGAGCCGTGTACGGCGCCGGACCTCGACGTCGTGGGGGTCGCCCAGGAGTTGCTTGGCGCGGGCAATGCGGTGGGCGTGCTGTCCAACATTCCGGTGGGGCTCGGCCGCATGGTGCGTGAGCGCAATGAGAGCTGGCTTAAGGAATTCACCGCGGTGGTGCTCAGCGGTGAAATCGGCGTGGTCAAGCCCGACAAGCGGGCCTTCGATGTGGCGGTGGACGCGTTGGGGGCCAATGCCAAAGACACGCTCTTCATTGATGACACCCAAGGCAACGTCGACGCCGCGCGTGCGGCAGGGCTGCGTGGGTACCTCTACGACGGGAACCTCGCCGAGCTGCGCGCGGAGTGTGGCTTGAGCTAAGCGGCGCGCACCTTCGCGGTGTTCAGCTCAAGCGGCGTGCGCAGGAGGGGGTCGAGCGCGACGGCGCGGGCGATGGAGCGGACGATCTCCTTGTGATTGGGGATCATGCGCAGCTCCGTCGCGGAGGCGAGATCGGGGTCGAGCTCGCCGCGTGCGGCCGAGGCGAAGAGCTTCGGCGCCGTGGGGACGTCGTAGAACGCAGAGCCAGCGATGACTACGGTGTCCGGGCGGTGGGCATCGATAAGCTGGGCCGTAAGGCGGCCGAGGTCGGAGGCGCGCTGGGCGAGGACCGAGGAGGCATCGGCAGCCTCAGCGAGGCGGGGAGCCAGCGCGGCGTTGACGAGGGTGTCGCGCGGGTCGGCGCCGTCGAACTGTGGGAGATCGATGGGGGCGACGCCGTCTTCGTCGGAGAGCGCGGCGCCAATCGAGTCATCCGCGAAGAGGACGAGCGTGCGGGCCTCGTCGCCGAGGGGCGCTGCCTGCGTCTCCGAGGCGAGGATGGCGGGCACGGCCGGGGTGACAGTGACGGGGACGCCGAACTGGAAGTCGAGGCGTCCTGCGATATCCATGCCGTCCCAGCCGAGGTTGGCCGCGTGAACCTTGCCCTCTTCATCGACGGTGCCGGAGGTGGTGACACCAACGGAGACCAGCGTGCGGTCGACGCCGGTGGCGAGGCGATTCACGCCGGCGATGACGTGCTCGACGAAGTCATCGGGGCTGAGCTTAGAGACCGGGGTGGGAACGTTGTCTTCGCGGATAATGCGCCCGCGGGTGTCGTAGAGGCCGATGTATGTCGAGGAGGTGCCGACGGCGATGCCGGCGAGTAGCCAGCCGTTATCGGAGGCCTCGAGCGGAACCGTGGGACGACCGCGGCCTTGGGAGCGGGTGAGATCCGTGCGCTCCTGAATCAGACCGGCCTTAAGCAGGGCGGCGGTGGCACGGGTGATGGTGGGCTGGGACAGTCCGGTGGCCTTCACGAGCTCGCTGCGCGTGATGATGGGATTGAGGCGTACGAGGTGGAGGCTCTTAGCCGCAGGGGTGCGGGGACGGGCGAAGACTGGTCCGGCTGTACTCATGGATATAAATAATATCCCTCCCTAGACCGCATAGTCTAAATCACCCCCGTCTTTTTTAGACTGAGTGGTTTACAGATATTACGTGAGGAGTGGGAGAACCTCTCCTGCACGGCCCGTGAACTGCACCGTTGCGAGCGGCGTGAGTGCGGTGGGCTGCGGCGTGATTTCGAGGACAGGTACCCCACGTGTTGCCGCGAGGCGGGGGAGTCCGGCCGCAGGCTGAACTACACCGGACGTGCCCACAATGATGAGCGCGTCGGTGGTGGACATCAGGTTTTCCGCGGCGTCCCACTCGCGGGGTGGGAGGGCCTCGCCGAACCACACGACGCCAGGCCGGATGAGGTTGCCGCACAACGGGCACTCGGGGATGTGCTGGGGTTTGGTGGCGCCTTTCCACGGTCGGCTACAGATGGTGCAGCGAAATTCGAAGAGACTGCCGTGGAGGTGGACGACGTCCGTGGAGCCGCCGCGCTCGTGGAGGTCGTCGATGTTTTGGGTGATGATTTTTGCGCCTAGCTCCGCGAGCGCCCGATGCCCGGGATTGGGGTGGGCGTTCTCGGACAGGGACTTCCGGTGGAGGTACCAGCGCCACATGGGCTCCGGGTCGCGGGCCCACGCGTCGATGGAGGCCATGGCGTGGGGATCGACGTTTTCCCACACGCCGGTCTGTGCGTCGCGGTAGGTATCGAGGCCGGAGTCAGCGGACATGCCGGCGCCGGTGAAAGCGACGAGATTCTGCGCGTTCGCAAGGATGTCGCGGGCGGCGGCAATCATGTCGGTCATGCCCCTATGCTAGTTCTTATGAATTCAGTAGCGGTGTATTGCGGATCGGCCACGGGGGATAATCCGGCGTTTGCGGAAGCGGCACGCCAGCTGGGGGCGGAGCTGGCGCGGAGGGGCATCCGGCTTGTCTATGGCGGCGGCAACGTGGGGCTCATGGGCATCGTCGCGGACGCCGCCCTGGCCGCTGGCGGCGAGGTCGCGGGTGTCATCCCGCACCAGCTCGCGAATCTGGAGATGGCGCACGCGGGGCTCACGGTGCTGGAGCGCGTGGATACGATGGCCGAGCGCAAGACCCGCATGGAGGAGCTGGCGGATGGCTTCCTGGCGCTGCCAGGGGGCATCGGCACGCTGGAGGAGCTCACGGAGGTACTCACCATGCAGCAGCTGGGGAATATTACCGGTCCAGTCGGCCTTATCAATGCGGAAGGCTACTGGGATCCTTTCGTTGCGTTGCTGGAGAATTTCGCGGACAACGGGTTCATGCAGCAGCGTTTCGTCGACGCGCTTATCGTGGAGCCGACTCCTGCGGCGGCGCTCGATGCTTTCGCTGGTTGGGTCCCGCTCGGGTCAAAATGGGATAACGCTTAAGACACAGTGCGGGTCTCAGGTGGCACTTACCCCTAGGTAGTGGATAGACTTCCGCCTTATGTGTTCTCACCGCCAGCCCTCTTTGTTGGATGCCTCGTGCGATAACTTCGTCCACGATCTCGCCGCGCTCTCGCCCACGACAGCGACGTCTCTGGGCATTCCCGGATTCGATGGCGAACTCGAGGATTTCTCGCCCGAGTACCACGCCGCCGTCGCGGATCGCACGCGCGAGATGATGGCGGACCTGGACGCCTTGGACGACTGCACGGACGAGTCTGATGATGATGACGACTTCGACGACGTCGATTATGTGACCGCCGCCGTCCTGCGCGACCGCCTGTGCCTGGAACTCGACCTCCACCACAACGGCGAGGACCTGCGCGAGCTCAATAACATTGCGTCTCCGGTGCAGACCATCCGCGACACCCTCGTGCTCATGCCGCACGAGACAGCGGAGCAGGTCGATGCAATCCGTTCCCGCATGTCGAAGATCCCGCGCGCGCTCGACGGCTACAAGCGCTCGCTGCTTGAGGCGGCTTCGCATGGCGCGGTGGCGGCCTCCCGCCAAATCAACGAGGTCATTGGCCAGTGCAATGCGCTTGCCGATGGCCCCCTCTTGGAAGGCTTGGGAGTCAACCCCGAGGCCCCAGAGGTCGAGGGTGCCAAGCGCTCCTTCGAGGAGTTCTCCGCCTGGCTGTCTTCCGAGCTGCAGCCGCAAGCCCCGGCTCATGACGCGGTGGGCCGCGAGCGCTACGAGCGTTTCTCCAAGCTCTTTGTGGGCGACGCCGTGGATCTGGACGAGGCCTATGAGTGGGGCCTGGATCGCGTCGCCGAAATCGGCGCGGAGCAGGAAAAGATCGCGCACCAGTTGTACGGCGCCGAATGCTCCCCACGCACCGCGATGCGCAAGCTCAACGGCGAGGAGCGCTACACGCTGCACGGCCGCGAGGAGCTCGTCGCGTGGATGCAGGCGACGGCGGACCGCGTCATCGCGGAGTTGAATGGCACGGAGTTCGATATTCCGGAGCAGGCACAGACGATTGAGTGCCTCATCGATCCGGCGGGTACCGGTGGGATCTTTTACACCGGTCCTTCGGAGGACTTCTCGCGCCCGGGCCGCATGTGGTGGTCCGTGCCCGCAGGCCAAGACACCTTCCACACGTGGCAGGAGCTCACCACCGTCCATCACGAGGGCGTGCCGGGCCATCACCTGCAGGTCTCCGCGGCGCTGCTGCAGGACGACCTCAATCTGTGGCGCCGCGCCGCCTGCTGGAACTCCGGCCACGGCGAGGGCTGGGCGCTCTACGCCGAGTCGCTCATGGCGGAGCTGGGCCACATGGACGATCCGGGCTACCGTATGGGCCTGCTTGACGCGCAGAAGCTGCGTGCCGCCCGCGTGGTCGTCGATATCGGACTCCACCTGGGCAAGCAGATGCCGGACGGCTCTGGCGTGTGGGATAAGGCGCACATGAAGACCTACCTGCGCGAGCACACCGCCATGGACGACGCGAACCTTGCGTTCGAGGTCAACCGCTACCTCGGCTGGCCGGGTCAGGCTCCGTCCTACGCGCTGGGCGAGCGTCTGTGGCACCAGACTCGCGCGGACGCGCTGGCGCAGGGCATGAGCCCCAAGGAATTCCATGCGCAGGCGCTAGCGCTGGGCTCGATTCCTATGCCGATTCTGCGCGAGACGATCCTTAATTAGATCTACATCGTGAACTTACGGGCCTAGCTGGCCAAGAATTGAGCCTTGAGGTTCACGATTCTTACGCGAAGGCGAGCGCGATGAGGGCGAGCAGGGGGAAGAACCCCTGCTTGACGGCGGCGCCGCGTTTGTCCGGGGAGGTTGCGAGCAGCCATACGGCGGCGGCGAGCATGCTGCCTAGGCCGGCGACGATGAGCGCCGTGCTGGCGGGCGAGCCCCAGAGGGCAAGGCCCACGGCCGTGATAATCGCGAGCATGAGGTTGTAGAAGCCCATGTTGAAGGCGAGCTCCTTGGTGTGCTCGGCTTCCTCTCGGGTGCCGCCGAAGACGCCCAGCGCCTTCGTGGTCCACGCGAAGGACTCCAGGTAGAAGATGAAGACATGGAGCAGGGTCGCGAGGATAGCGAGGACGAACATGATGATGGTCATGTCACCTAGCATGCGCCCAAATTAGATTGTGTACAATTTAACGCCGGAATTTGCCCAGGAGGCGCAGGATCTGTGGCAGGTAGCCGGCGATCACGAGCACGATGATGAGGCGCACGATCTGGACGGAAACTACCGCAGGACCTGCGCCGCCTTCAGCCGAGAGCGCGAGGACGGTTTCGAGCGCGCCGGGCGAGGTCGCGAGGTAGGCCTCGAAGTACGAGATATCGATCCACACGGTGAGTGGCCACGCCGTGAGTGCGCAGACTCCGATGACGACGACGATGAACAGGATGGTCGCGGGCAGCTGCTTGGCAAAGGACTTCAGTGCGGGCAGGGACAGGCCGCCGCCGCAGATCCAGCCGATGGACATAAACGCCATGATCTTGAAGATGTCGAGCGGCTCGAGCGTGTGGCCCTCCGGCAGGAACTGCGCGACGATGACGGTGAGGATGAGGGGGCCGAGCACCGCCGCGGCGGGCAGGTGCGCGAGTTTGCCCAGCTTCTCGCCGCCCACAGCGATGGCGATGGTGAGCAGGACGATCCACCACGTCGTCTCGCCAGCGACGGAGAGGTCGACGCCCTGGCCGGCGGGCGAGTCGAGGAACGCGACCACGAGCGGCAGTGACATGGACACGGCGAGCAGGCGCAGGTACTGCGTGAGCGCCACGTAGCGGTAGTCGGCGCCGAGCTCGCTGGCCAGCGCCGGCATGAGCGAGGCGCCGCCGGGGAGCATGGACATGATGCCGGTCTCCCACGAAATGTCTTTGGGCTGCGCGCGGTGGATGAGCATGCCGCCTACCATGCCCACGAGCACGCTCACCAGTGACATCGTCACGGCGGTGGGCAGGTAGCCCACGACTTGCCCGAAGGGCACGAGCGTGAGCGGGATGGCGGCCATCATGCCGATGAAGCCACGGGCGAGCGCGTAGAACTGCTTGTTGACGGGCAGCTCCTCGCCGGTGGTGAGCGCCATCGCGCCGGAGACCACAATCGCTGCAAGAATCCACGCCGCGGGCACGTGCAGGTACGTAAATATCGCCCCCAAGGCAAGTGACCCAGGAACGATAATCGCCCAACGCGCGTGAACAGACATGGCGTCGAGTTTAATGGGACGCATGGAGATTGCAGCAGGAGGTTGGGCGGTCCTCGTCGGCGGCGCGGCGGTCGCCGGATGGATCGATGCCGTCATCGGCGGCGGCGGGCTGGTCCTCATTCCGCTCATTCTGGCGGTGGCGCCGCAGCTGGCGCCCGCTGCGGCGCTCGCGACGAACAAGCTGGCGGCGGTGTCGGGGACGGCATCGGCAGCCTTCACGCTCGTGCGTAAGGTCCGCCCGCCGGCGCGTGAATTGATTCCCATGGGGATCATCGCCGCGCTGTCGTCCGGCCTGGGCGCGCTCCTGGTGTCCATGCTCGACAAGTCCGTTATGCGGCCGGTCATTATCGTGTTGATGGTTGTTGTGGGCCTCTTTGTCGCGTTCAAGCCGAGCTTCGGCTCCGGCGACTCCGACGGGATCCACGCCGGATGGCGCGTGGCCGCGGGGCTTGCCGCAGTTGCCGCGATCGCCTTCTACGACGGCATTTTCGGTCCCGGCACCGGCATGTTCCTCATCATGGCGTTCACCGCAATTTTCTCGCAAAACTTCCTGCGCTCCGCTGCGATGGCCAAGGTCGTCAACACGTGCACCAACCTAGGCGCACTCGTCGCATTCATCGCCGGCGGCCACGTGCTCTGGGGGCTGGGCATCGTCCTCGCGCTCGCCAATATCGCCGGCGCACAGCTCGGCGCCCGCACCGTCCTAGGTGGCGGCACGAAGCTCATCCGCTACGCGCTTCTCACGCTTGTTATCGTCATGAGCCTCTATTTGTCCTGGCAGCAGTGGAGCTAACTGCCCCGCTCGTGGGCTACGCCTTTTCCTTGGGGTTTAAAAATAAAAGCCCTTAGTTCTTGTTGAGTGGATTTTCGGTATGTTCCCGCCTGCTGAAATCCTGCAGTACAGCGCCCGCGTCTCTGAGCGCGGGCGTCTTTCTTATTTCATGCGGTTCTTCGTCCGGGCTGTCGCCGGTGCCGTCCACGGATCCTCCGGCCACGGGTGCTTGGGGTAGCGCCCGCGCATCTCGGAGCGCACGCCCTGGTACGGCCCCGCCCAAAAACTTGCCAGGTCGTCTGTCACCGCGAGGGGCCGGCCCGCGGGGGAGAGCAGGTGGAACTGGACACGATGGCCGCAGTATTCGGGCGACTCCGCCAGCCCAAAGCATTCCTGCAGCTTGATGTGGACAATCGGGCGCTCGCCCGTCCAGTCAATGCGCGCGTCGCGGCCGCTGGGCACCGCGAGCCGCTCCGGCGCGAGCTCGTCCAGGTGCGTCGCTTCCGGCCACGGCAGCAGGCGTTGCAGCGCAGGGTACATGTCGACCTGGGCAATCGGCGTGCCGTCGGCAATCTTTCGCAATTCCGGCGCGAGCCACACCGCGAGATTCTGTGCCTCGAGGTCGGGCCAGGGCTCGCCGTAGAAATCGTGCAGGTGGCGCAGACGGTCGCGCAGGAGCTGGGCCTTCTCGGAGAAGTGGAAATCGTCCAAGGTGATACCGGCAGCGAGCGCGTCGGCCGCCGCCTGTCCCGTGACCTTGACCGGAGTGGAGGAGAGCTCAATGGCTCCGGCACGCTTGACCTTCCGGCCGCGGACTTTCCCTCCGTCGAGCTGTGCGACGATCTCCTCTGTGACGCCGATCGCGTCCAGAGCTTCGGCCTCCTCAATACGTGCCGCCGCGCGGACGATGGCGTTGCCAG
Source organism: Corynebacterium sp. HMSC072G08 (assembly GCF_001809185.1). Classification (NCBI taxonomy): domain Bacteria; kingdom Bacillati; phylum Actinomycetota; class Actinomycetes; order Mycobacteriales; family Corynebacteriaceae; genus Corynebacterium; species Corynebacterium sp. HMSC072G08. The sequence goes on along the minus strand of NZ_KV796423.1, from coordinate 2,462 downwards.
CGTGCGACAGGGAGACCTCCGCGATGGCGAGCCACGCGGAGCCGAGGAGCGAAGAGTCGCGGACTTTCGCGCGTGTGCCGCTGGCCAGGAGATATTCGTCGTCCTTCATGCGCTTGGCGACCTGCTCGGGGAAGGCCGCGGCGACGACGGCGCCCGGCGTGGTCGGTCCTTTGTCCTTGACGAGCCGCTCAAGGCGCTGCGTTTCCCGCTTGGGTGCGCTCAGCTTTCCGATGTCCCCTCGCGCGTCGTTGCTTACGATCGCCACCGTCGGCGCCGCGCGGCGTCCCAACTTGAGCAGCGCCGCGCCCAGCCGCGGGTCTGTGGGCAGGATGGCGAGCTTCTCGCCGAGCGGGGTCACGGCACCTGCGGACCTCGCACCGAGTGCTTCGAGGGCGCGGTGGGCATCGGCAAGCGCGGCTCGAGGCGGCTGATCGAGGAGCGGGAAGTCGGGGCCCGCGCCCCACGCGTCCATGAAGAGGGCGGCCTGGGTGAGATCGGCCGACAGGATTTCGGGCGTGATGTGCGGGCTGAAGTGCTGGTAGTCCTCGGCGGAATAGCAGCGAACGACGTGGCCAGGAGCCTCGCGGCCCGCACGGCCGGCGCGCTGATCGGCGCTCGACTTCGATGTAGAGACCGTCACGAGGCCCGACATGCCGCGCTGCGCGTCGCGCCGGGGCACGCGGGACAGACCCGCGTCGACGACGGTGCGCACGCCCGGCACCGTGAGCGAGGACTCCGCGATGGAGGTCGCGACGACGATGCGTTCCTCGTCGGTGTAGAGCGCCGCGTCCTGTTCTGCCGTGGTCTGCTGGCCGTGGAGGGGATACACGTTGGTCTCGTGATGCGCCAGCAGCACGTCTGCCACTTGGTTTACTTCTCGCAGACCGGGGACGAAGACGAGCGTGGAGCCGGGATTCTTCGCGTGCGCCTGCTGCGCGACGCGGGCGACCTCCTGGTAAAACTCGCGCGTGCCTGCGGCTCGGCCATTGAGCGGTTGGTAGCTGGTCTCAACCGGGTAGGTGACCGCCTCGGTGGCGTGAATCGGCGCGTTGCCAAGCAGGCCGGCGAAGCGCTCCGCGTCCACCGTCGCGGACATGGCGACGACGCGAAAATCCTCGCGGAGGGTCGCGAGCTCGACGCACATGGCGAGGACGAGATCCGTGTCGAGCTGGCGCTCGTGGACCTCATCAAGCGCGACGGCGGACACGCCTTCAAGCTCCGGATCCTTGAGCAGCCGGCGCAGGAGCACTCCGGGCGTCACGAACTCGACGCGGGAGCCTTTCTTGCTTTCCCCACGGATGGCGTAGCCGACCTGCTCGGGTGTGCCGGAGAGCGCCGCGAGGCGATTCGCCGCGGCGCGGACCGCCACGCGCCGGGGCGCAGTGACGATGACCTTGCCGTCTACTTGATTGGACAGCGCCGGCGGGACGAGCGTGGTCTTACCCGTGCCGGGCGGTGCTTGGACCACGACGTGGCCGGTGCTGGGCAGGCTGCCGATGGTCTTGGCAACAGGCAGACCCGCGCCGATGGATTGAAGATCAAACATTAGAAAGGAGATTCGCCCGCCCCAAAGCCCTCGACGGGGCCGTCAAGATCGACGCGCTCGAGGTTCTCACCTTCGAGCTTGCGCACCACGCGGCCAGGCGCGCCGAGAACCAACGAATTATCTGGGATGTCTCGCGTGACGAGCGCGCCCGCGCCCACCACGCAATTTTCGCCAATCGTCACGCCCGGCATGACGGTGACGTTCGCGCCGAACCATGTGTTGCGGCCGACCGTGATCGGCTTCGCGATTTCCCAGCCGCCCTCGCGCATCTCATGGTCGTTCACCGGGTGGCCCACCGTGATGAGCGAGCAGTTCGGGCCAATCATGACGCGCTCGCCGAGCGTCACCGTTGCCTGCGCCAGGATGGTCGCGCCGAAGTTGATGAACACGCCCTCGCCACACACGAGGTGGCGGCCATATTCCAGGTTGAGCGGCGCATGCATGCCGGGGACCTCAGATTCCTCCGGGAGGATTTCGCGCAGGATGTCCTTTGCGCGCTCGTGGTCCGTATTGCCTAGCTCATTGAACTGCTTGACGAGCGTGAAAGTGCGCGCGTGTTCCGCGCTCGCTTCCGGGTCCGTGCCCGGCAGATGCCACTGGCCGCTGGTCTGGCGTTCCCACGTTCCGAATTGCTGCAAGTCCATGCGGACATTCTACGGGTGCGGTCGTGAGCGCTACTACGCCAAGCGATGCGTGCTGCTTTCCTCTAGGATTCTTTGACAAGCCATGGTTTCTGGGGACATGACTCGGGTTTGGCAGCCTACGGTGCATTTCACTTGATCAGTCGGGACTGGCCTGAATGGTGTCCTCGCCATAAAGCCGACCACGGGGCCGTTGATGCCTATAGGGCGCTTGAGGCGTTGTGATGGTCTGGCTGCGAAAAGGGGGCTAAGTAGCAGAAAGCGTGTCTGATTCT
>NZ_KV796422.1:174185-234881 GCF_001809185.1 Corynebacterium sp. HMSC072G08 | reverse complement strand
GGGTGCGCATGTGCGCACCCGCCCTTTTTTATTGCGTAGCCCTAGAGGCGGAACTGCTTCTGGGCGTTGCTCATCGCGCCGTTGACCTGCTTGAGCATGCCAGTGAGCGCGCCGTTGATGTCCTTGCCGAACTCCGGATTGACCTTGACGAGGGTGCTTGCGAGGCCGATGAGGCCACCGATGACGGACAGGATCAGGTTGATCCAGGCGAAGGCTTCCTTGCCTTCGGGGGAGAGCTCAGCCCACTTGAGCCAGTCCGGCAGCTCGACGGGCTTGTCATCCTTTTCTTTCTCGACGCAGTCCGGCTTGTCGGGCATGCCGGAGGAACCGTAGCCGTTGACGATGCCCAGAGCGAGTTCCTGCGGACCCATGAACGAAGAACCTGCGGTGCCATCCTTGACGGCCTTCTTGTGGGCTTCCTTGGCGGCGTCGACCTCGGCCTGGCACTCCTTGGACAGTGCGGTCTTCGTGGTCTCCGTGCCGTCGGTCTTCTCGCCGTCGGTAGCGGTGCCGTCGGTGGTGCCCTCCTTGCCCTCGCCGCCGGGCTTCACTCCGTCACTTGCTGTGTCCTCAGAGGAACCGGAGTCCTGGGACTGAGCGCTGGAGGCGCCCTGAGACTCGGAGCTTTCGGCGCCAGCGACCGGCGTGACGAGGGCGAGGGCGGTGCTGGTTGCGGCGACCAGCGCGACTGAGAGACGACGTGCGCGCATAAGAATTATTCCTTGGGGTGACGACAGTGCGAACGGAAATGGAACGCACCTGAATCTAGCAGGTTGGGGTGCCTGGCGGGAGGGAATGCCCCCGCCAAGGGGCTTAGTGGCCCAGGGCGGAGTTCAGGGCGTGGCGCAGCGGTGCTGGCAGGAGACGCAGCAGCTTGGCTGGTGCGCCCGGAACTATGCTCACTATGCCCAGGACGGCGGCCAGAGCCGCGGCAACGACGCCGAACGCGGTGCCGACCGAGGAACCGGCGTCGGACGAGGCGGCGGAGCTGCCGGAATCGCCCTGGTCGTCGTCATCGTTATCGGCGTCGGCGGGCACGAGGTCGGTGACCTTAAAGACGGTCGTAGTGCCGGAGACCTCGTTGCCGGAGATGAGAAGGTACTCGCCGTTGGGGGAGTCCTTCTTGTCAACGAAGGTAAGTCCCTCGGGACCGAGGTCGCCGGCGGCCTTCGTGGCCTCGTAGTTCTTGTCGTCGTAGCCCACGGAGAAGTCGCGGTTGTTGACGTAGGTGACGTACTGGGCGTTGCGCGGGTCGGTGACGTCGTAGACGAAGATGCCGCCCACGCGCTCAGCACCGATGAAGGCGTAGGTGCGCTCGCCGACCTTGCCGATGGTGAGAGCCTCGGGCTCGGGCCCCTTGTTATCGGAGCGGTCGTCGGCCTCCGGATCCTCGTTATCCGCGTTGAAGTTGAGGACGCCCTGCTCGTGGAGGCGGGCGGTGATCTCCTCGAAGTCGGAGCCGGAGTCGAAGACGACGTTGCCGGCGGCGTCGTAGATGGAGAAGGAGCGGGAGCCGTAGGCGTAGAACTCGTCGAAGCAGCTCTCCTCCTCGTTCCAGCCGGACGTGGTGGAGACCTTGAGATTGCCGGCGAAGGACGTGTCGTCGAAGCCCTCGGGAAGTTCGACGCCCTCGCAGACCTTGCCATCCTCGATGAGGTCCTTGATCTCGGCCTCGTCGGTGTACACGCCGGAACCGTCCTCGTCGCCCCATTCGCGGGCGTCGCCCTCGTTGGCCGTCGCGAAGTAGGTTTCGCCGCCGGCAGTAAACGCGCCGATGGAGTCCGGCATGGACAGACCCTTGACCGGTAGGGTGCGCAGCTCGATCTTGTCATCCTTGTTGGACGGGTCGATCGGGGTCTTTGAGTGGTCCGCGATAAAAGCCGGGACGACGTCGGTGACGGTCGCCGACGGGATGTCGATGATGGCGATGGCGCCCGCCTCTTGCAGCGACGCGTAGGCGGTATCGCCAACAGAGGAGATGTACTCCGGCTCGAAGTCGGTCGACGGCTTCGAGTCGGCGTCGGAAGGACCGAAGACGCGGATGGCGGGGTCGAGCTCGCCGGCAGCGTACTTCGCGTCGTACGCCTCGAAGCCAGCGGTGCGGACGTCTGCCTGGGTGGGGGCGGCGGCATCGGAAGGCAAGGCGATGACGGACACGGAGCCGGTGGGGTCTGCGACGTAGTCCGTGCCCTCGGCGGTGAGCTCGTTGGACGGCTCGCCCTCGTTGGCGAGCAGGGCGAACTTCCCATCCGCGGTGAGGTGGACGTTATCGGGCAAGGCACCGATGGTGACGCGGCCGAGCTCCTTGCCGGTGGCAGCGTTGAAGAAGAGGGCCTCGCCGTCCTGCGTCTTATCGGCCTGCTGGACTGCGGCGACAGCCAGGCCGTCGGGGCGCACGGCGACGGAGTTGATCTCCTGGTCGCCGCCGGCGGAGACGACGCCGACCTTGTGCGGCGCGGCCGGATCCGAGGCGTCGAGGATGTCGATTTCGCCGGAGTGCGCGTTGACGGCGAGGATGCGCTTCGACGCGGCGTGGAAAGCGACGATCTCCGCGGCGGACTCGCCAAGCACGCCAGAGTCGTAGGCGCCGAGCGGCTCGACCTTGAGCGAGGCGTCGGCAACGGAATCGACGATGGGAGAGGCGACGATGGTGGCTTGGGCCGGAATGGCGGGGACGGTGAGCGTGGTCGCGGCGAGCGTGCACAGGGCGAGAGTGCGGCGGATGGCCATACATGAGCTCCTTGAGAGTACGAGAAATATGACGAGGCAACATCCAAGTGCATGCAGGTAACACAGGGTTAACACAGAGGTAAAAGTGAGATGAAATGCCGGACTAATCGGTCGATCGCTAGGTAATCGCGCGGGCGGCGACCATGGGGTCTAAAATGACTCAGCATGACTAACTCCGCAGTATTCGAGCCCATTCACGCCTCCGATATCAGCCAGGCCCAGGCACGAATTTCCTCGGAGATTGCGCCGACGCCGTTGCAGTACTGCCCGCGACTGTCCCAGGAAACGGGCTGCGAGGTTTACCTGAAGCGCGAGGATCTCCAGGACGTGCGTTCCTATAAGATCCGCGGCGCTCTGTTTTCCATCACGAATCTCACGCCGGAACAGCGCGCGCACGGTATCGTGACGGCCTCGGCCGGCAACCACGCGCAGGGCGTGGCGTATGCCTGCCGGACCATGGGCATCCAAGGCAAGATCTACGTGCCGGAGCCGACGCCCAAGCAGAAGCGCGACCGCATCGTGGTCCACGGCGGCGACATGGTCGAGCTCGTCGTCACCGGCGCGAACTTTGACGAGGCCGCGGCGGCCGCGCATGCCGATGCCGCCGAGCGCGGCTCCATCTTCATCGAACCCTTCGACGCGCGCGACACGATCACCGGCCAGGGCACCATCGCCGCGGAGGTCGTGAGCCAGCTGGCCTCCTTGGGCAAGTCGCTCGACGCCATCGTCGTCCCCGTGGGTGGCGGCGGGCTGCTCTCCGGCATCACGTCGTACCTTGCGGACATGGCGCCGCGCACGGCGATTATCGGCATCGAGCCGGCCGGCGCTGCCTCGCTCACCGCAGCGTTCGCGGCGAACGAGCCGGTGACCTTGGAGTCCGTCGATCCCTTCGTGGATGGCGCGGCCGTCAAGCGCATTGGCGACCTGCCCTTCCAGGTCCTCGAGGCCAACCAAGGGCGCCTGCACTGGTCCACCGTCTCCGAGGGGGCCGTGTGTACGGAGATGCTTGGCCTGTACCAGAACGAGGGCATCATCGCCGAGCCCGCTGGCGCCCTGTCCGTCACGGGCCTGCGCGACCTCAAGCTCACGCCGGATTCCGTGGTCGTGTGCGTCATCTCGGGCGGCAACAATGACGTGCTGCGCTACAACGAGGTCATGGAACGCTCGCTCGTGCACCGCGGGCTCAAGCACTACTTCCTGGTGAACTTCCCGCAAGAGCCGGGGCAGCTGCGCCACTTCCTTACGGAAATCCTGGGCCCGGACGATGACATCACGCTCTTTGAGTACTTGAAGCGCAATAACCGCGAGACGGGCGCAGCGCTCGTCGGCGTGGAGCTGGGCCGCGCGGCTGACTTGGATGGCTTGCTTGAGCGCATGTCGAATTCCAAGATTTCGTGCCAGCACCTGAAGCCGGGCACCTCGGAGTACGACTACTTGGTGGCGTCGCACTAAGTTGCGCCCGCTAGGGTAGGGGCTTATGGATTCTTATGAGCGCCCGGTCGAAGGCGCGCCCGTCGAGCACGAGATTGAGATCAAGCGTTCGCGGTTCATCACGTTGATTGGCCGCGCTCGGGACGAGGCGGAGGCGCGCGAGTTTATCGATGCCGCCCGCGCGCGCTTTCCTGATGCCCGCCACCATTGCTCGGCGTACCTTTACCACGTCGACGCAGCCAACCCGGTGGAGCGTTCCTCCGACGACGGGGAGCCCTCGGGCACGGCGGGCCGTCCCATGCTCGACGTGCTGCGCGGCTCGGGCATGCTCGACATTGTGGCCGTCGTCGTGCGCTACTTCGGTGGGGTGAAACTTGGCGCGGGCGGGCTCGTCCACGCTTACGGCGGCGCGGTGAGTGAGACGCTCGAGAAGGTCCCGCGTGTGACTAGGGCGCTGCGTGAGCTCTATTCCGTCGACGTTGATCATGGTGTGGCCGGGCGACTTGAGGCCGAGCTACGCGGGCGTGGCTATGCGGTGGTGGACACCTCCTATGGCGCGCAAGTGACGTTCACTCTGGCGCTGGAGCCTGGCGGCCAGGAGACACTCGACGCCGAGCTTGCGGCGCTTACGCAGGGCGCGGTGGCATCGAAAGCAGCAGGGGAGCGCTGGGTCGAGCTGGACCGAGCTTGATCGCTCACGGCATGGCTGGAACTACCCGGCGCAGCCGCTTATCGAAGGTAGAATGGCCGGCATGACTATGCAGCGACGCCCCAACAATCCGATTGAGAAGCGCAAGCAAGACGTGCGCAAATACTCCCGCAACGCCGTGATTTCCGTCGCGGCGGGCCTGGGCGGCGGCGTCCTTGCGGCGTGGGTCTTTACACATGGCACGTTCTTCTTCATGATTGGCCTCATCGTCGCCGTTGTGGGCGGCGTGTACAACTGGTCCAAGGTGCGCTCGATCGTCAACCACAAGGACCAGTACTAAGCCGGGGTGTCTCTATGACTCAACCCGATGGAAAGCCCGTCCGCATCGACGCGTGGGTATGGGCCGTGCGCATGTTTAAGACGCGCTCGGAGGCCGCGAATGCGGTGAAGGCGGGACACGTCAAGCTCAACGGCAACGCGACGAAGCCTGCGCAGCACGTCGTGCCAGGCGACCGCGTGCGCGTGTGGCGCAACCACCACGAACACGACTTGGAAGTCCTCGCGACGGTACGCAAGCGCGTGGGTGCGCCGGTGGCGCGCACGTGTTACATCGACCATGCACCGCCGCCCCCGCCCAAGGAGTTCATGCCGGCGCTGCCCGTACGCGATCGCGGCGCCGGACGCCCTACCAAGCGCGAGCGGCGCCAGATGGAGAAGTTCCGCGGCGGGTTCCGCTAGCGTGACGGCTAAGCGCGCAGCTGCTTGAGGCGCCGGTGGAGGCGCTTGCGGCGGTCGCCACGGTCGCCGAGCTCCGCGGTGGCCTCGATGTGCTCCTTGCCAAAGTGCAGAAGCAGCAGGTCGTCGATGAGGCGGACCTGTCCCGGCTTGTAGCGGTAGCGCATGGCCTCGCGTACGCGGATGATGTCGCGCTCATTAAGGAGGGCCTCGAGCTTAGCGAGGGTGTCGATATTGTTGGCCTCGAGCAGCTCGGCGAGGAACCGGATGTGCTCAGAACGCGGGCGGGGGAACGCGTCGCCGAGGAGGACAGCGAGCACGCCAGGAAGCGTTTCGGCGTTGATCTCCACGGAATCTTGCGGGGCGGGGCCGACCTCCATGAGTGCCGCGATGTCATCGAACTGTTGATCCGCGAGCTCGATCAGGCCCGCAGCAAGTGTGAAGAGACGGTCGACTTGGGCCGTGGGCGGCTTGGGGCCCTGCTTGTAGCGGATATCATGCTCGAACTCGGCCCAGGCGTGCTGCAGGACGGTGCGGATTTGCACCTCGAAGGTAAAGCCTTCGTACTCGGCGAGCTCTTCCAGGGAGTCGTTGACCTGCAGGACGAGGTGGTGCGAGCCGTAGCCGAAGCCGCCGGAAATGCGGGTTTCTGCTGCCTTGTCCACACTGCGCAGCACCGTGAAAGAACGCCCCAGGATGTCGATGGCTTGCGGGATAACGGTGGAGTTGAACACGGTGACGCGCGCACCGACGAGGTCATGAATGTCATTCCACGGATCGGGATAAGCCAGGGCGCCGTCCGCGTCGCGCTTCTTTGCCTTCTTCTTCAGCGACGGCCAGCCCTTGACACGCGTGGCGACGCGGTCGTAGACCACGCCGGCGTCATCGAGGACGTCCTCGATGGCTTCGGAAAATTCCGTCGCAGCATTCGGGTGGGTGCGCACCCACTCGTGATAGCGGTTTCCGAGTTGGGAGATAGCATGCTCAGGCACAGTACTGTCCTTTCTCGGGGTCTGGTTGGCGTGCCGTTTTACCCCAGCGAGGTGCCGGGAAGCACGCGAGGGAATCCGTGACACCATAGTAGTGGGGCCAGCGCCGTGGACGGCAACCGGAGTCCAGCGAATGCCGTGGCGCGACCATGGAGACCGTCCGCGTGGTGGGCGGCGAGCCCGCGGAAGATAAAGAGTACGTCGGGTGCCGGCGCGAGATAGACCAGTCCGCCGTGGATGTGGCGGCCGGCGTAGCCCGAGCCCAGTTTCGGCTGGGCGCGCCGGGCAGAGGGAGCGACACCCAATTCCGCAGCGAAGTGCTCGTGCAGGATATTGAAGGTGAGTGGATGCGTGAGCCACGCCGTGATGGGCACGCCCGGCGAACGTACTTGGACTCCGTGCGCCCGGGTATCGAGGACGTCGCGCGCCGGGCGGGATTGGAAGCGGTAGCCTCGCGAGGTGTGCGCCGCGCGCAGCACGTTGTGCGCCGCGGTTGTCCAGGCGTGGTTGACCGTCATGTCCCATTCGGAGAGGGCGCGCAGGCTCACTCCCACGGAGGGGGATTCGCCGAGTTCGGTGAGCCCCGTGCCGCAGCGCAGCTGCATGTCATGGCCAGCGCAGAGGCCGACGGTGGCAACGGAATCGAAGAAACCGTCTTCGCTCAGCCGCGGCCGCGTCGAGACGTTGTGCGGGCGCAGCGCAGGAAAGAGGAGTTCCGGAGCGAGGAGCGGGGCGGAGGTGTGCCTTTCGAGCAAAGAGACGGACATGAGAGAGCCTTTCAGTGCGCAGCCGAAAGAGACTGCGAGAGATACGAGAGTCACTCATATTGGACTGTCCGCATCCCAGAAAGGTTCCCTGAGTCCAGTAAATATCCTGCGCCTACCGGAGGCTGCTGCCTCGGCTTAGAAGGGCGGCTCTTCGTCGAGCCCCAACTCGGCGAGCAGCTTGTCCTTAGGCCAGAGCTGGATGTCCTGGCCCTTGGCGATGAGCTCCTCAGCCTTCTTCTCCTTGGAGGTCTTCGTGGCCCACGTGCCGAGAACGAGGATGGTCGTCTTCTTCGTCACGGACTTTGCAGCCTGGCCGCCGCGCTCGGCGATGCCATTCCATAGTGTTCCCTTGTCGAAGGGATCAAAGTCGCCGGTGAGCGTGACATGCTGGCCAAAGAGCGGACCGTTCGGGTCCGCGTCCTCGTTGGGCTCGGGCACGGTATTCGGCGTCGCGACGGCATCCCACGGAGCCGGGCGGTTGCGGGAGCGCTTCTCCGCCTTCTCACGCGCGGCGTGGGAGTCAGCGGAAGCAGCAGAGGAGAGCGCGCCATCGAGATCGAAGAGCGCAGCCTCGTTGGCAGCGGAGGGCGTGGTTGCGCCACGGTGGCGCGTCTGGTCACGGAAGTCGGTACCGGCGCCGAGATCGGCCGGGGAGGTGGGCGCGGTGCGGGCACGCAGCACCGGCATGACGGCGTCGTTGGTGAGCGTGCCCAGGGCGAATTCGCGTGTGCGGAAGAGGCCCTGGATATCGCCAGCGTAGCCGAAGGCTTGGGCCAGACCGGTGATGATGAGGCCAGCGGCGCGGGCGTCCTCGGTCGCGTCGTGGTGGCGAAAGCGCGGTGCGCCCACGGCGGCGGCCATGGTGGGGAGCTTGTGGTTGGGCACGTCGATGCGACCCGCCTTCGAAGCGTCGCGCGAGAGCGCCAGCGAGCAGGCAAGCGTGATGGCGGGCAGCTCTACGCCCGCAGCGGCCGCGCCGACGCGCAGTGCAGTCGAGTCGAATTGCACGTTGTGCGCCACGAAGACGTCGTCGCCGAGGAACTCGAGCATCTCACCCAGCGCCGTGGCGAAGGACGGGGCGTCCTTGACATCCTCCGGCGTGATGCCGTGGATGCCAATGTTGAACTCGGAAAAGTCCTCCATGCCGGGCGGGGGCGTGCACAGCCACGAGCGGGATTCGACCTCGAGGCCATCGCGGAAGCGGACAGCACCGATGGCGCACACGGAACCCCAGTTGTCGTTGGCGGTTTCCACGTCGATGACGGTGAAGTCCAGGCCCTCGACGGCGACGCCGGCGGTAGGCACCTCGCCGTGGCGGACTGCATCGATGAGCGAGGCGGCATCGGCAGCCGGGGTCGTGGTGCCGGTGCGCGGGGCAAAGCGCACGGTGAAGGTTTCCTGCGGGGTGACAAGGCGCAGGGCGCCGAAGGCGGCGGGGCCAGGCTCGGTGGACTCCACGGACTGGAGGTCCTCGAAGGCGACAACCTCGCGCGCGGGCGCACCAAGGGAGGCGGCCAGCTGGGAGCGCAGGATGACCGCGGAGGTGGGCGTGAGCTCTACGGTTGCGCCGTGGGCATAAATGGTGGGAGTGCTAGGCGACGTCACGGAACTTCGGTCTTGGCCTTTCTAATCCTCGTCGAACTGCGGGGGCTCGACCTGTTTGAGCACCATCGTGGTGCGGTCCTGACACGTCAGCGTACCGCCCGCCTCAATGAAGGTGTCCTCAGCGGGGTAGCCACCAGAATCGGCCGTATCGACCATGAGCTTCCACTTGCCGCCCAACTCGCGGCCCGGCAGGGTGAACTCGATGTCGCCGTCGTGCGCGTTGAAGATGAGAATGAAAGAATCATCCTTGATGGGCTGGCCGAACTCATCCGTCTCCGAAATGGCGGAGCCATTGAAGTAGACCATGATGGCGCGGCCGAAGTCATGGTCCCAGTCGTCCTGCGTCATGAGCTTGCCGGACGGCACCATCCACGCGATATCGCGGTCGCGGACGTCGGAGCCCAGGGGGCCGCCGGTGAGGAAGCGCTGGCGGCGGAAGACTGGGTGCTTGCTGCGGATCCCCAGCACGCGCTTGACGAAGCCGAAGAACTCTGAGTTCTTATCCAGATTGAGCATGGACCAGTCCATCCATGCGAGCTCATTGTCCTGGCAGTACGCGTTGTTATTGCCGTTTTGGGTGCGGCCGAACTCGTCGCCATGGCAGATCATCGGCGTGCCCTGGCTAAGCAGCAGCGTCGTAATGAAGTTACGCTGCTGGCGGCGGCGCAGCTTGCGAATATCGTGGTCCTCCGTGGGGCCTTCCACGCCGCAATTCCAAGAACGGTTATGGGACTCGCCGTCACGGTTGTCCTCGCCGTTGGCCATGTTGTGCTTCTCGTTGTAGCTCACTAAATCCTTGAGCGTGAAGCCGTCATGCGCCGTGATGAAGTTGATGGACGCCGTGGGGCGGCGGCCGTTGTTGGCGTAGAGATCGGACGAACCGGTAAGACGCGAGGCGAATTCGCCCAGGGTGGCGGGCTCGCCGCGCCAGAAGTCGCGGACCGTGTCGCGGTACTTGCCGTTCCACTCACACCAGATGGGCGGGAAGTTGCCCACCTGGTAGCCGTTGTGGCCGATATCCCAGGGCTCGGCGATGAGCTTGACCTGGCTGACCACCGGGTCCTGCTGGACCAAGTCGAAGAAGGTCGCGAGCTTGGAAACGTCATCCAATTCGCGCGCGAGCGTGGAGGCGAGGTCGAAGCGGAAGCCGTCGACGTGCATCTCCGTGACCCAATAGCGCAGCGAATCCATGATGAGCTGCAGCGAGTGCGGGTGACGGACGTTGAGGGAGTTACCGGTGCCGGTGTAGTCCATGTAGTGCGCCTCGTCGCCCTCGACGACGCGGTAATACGCCTTGTTGTCGATACCGCGGAAAGCGATGGTGGGGCCCAGGTGGTTGCCCTCGGCCGTGTGGTTGTAGACCACATCGAGGATGACCTCGAGGCCCGCGGCGTGAAGGCTGCGCACCATGGACTTAAACTCGGCGACGATTTCGCCCGGCTTATTCGCCATGGCGTAGTCCGCCTGGGGGGCGAAGAAGCCAAAGGTGTTGTAGCCCCAGTAGTTACGCAGGCCGATAGCGCGCAGACGATCATCTTGGAGGAACTGGTGGACCGGCATGAGCTCGACCGTGGTGATGCCTAGGTCCTTGAGGTAGTCGATCATCGCGGGGTGGCCCATACCCGCGTAGGTGCCGCGCATGGCCTCCGGGATGTCCGGATGAGTCATAGTCATGCCCTTGACGTGCGTTTCATAAATGACCGCTTCCTCATCCGGAACATTGGGGCGGTGGTCGCCCTGCCAGTCGAAGAAGGGGTTGATGACAACGGAGAGCATGGTGTGGCCGAGCGAGTCATCCTCATTGCGCCCGGTCCCGGCAGGCTCGGCGTGGATGTCGTAAGAATACAGCGAGGCGTCGCCGTCGAACTCGCCCTGGAACGCGCGGGCGTAGGGGTCGACGAGGAGCTTGGAGGGATCGCAGCGCAGGCCGCGTTCCGGTGCGTATTCTCCATGGACGCGGTAACCATAAGCCTGGCCGGGGCCAACCTCGGGGAGGTAGGCGTGCCACACGTGGGCGTGGACTTCCTTGAGCTCGACGCGGGTTTCTTTGCCGCGTGGATCAATGAGGCACAACTCGACTTTCGTTGCGGCTTCGGAGAAGATTGCGAAGTTGGTGCCCGTGCCATCAAACGTGGAGCCCAGCGGATAGGGCTGGCCCGGTCTCACAGTAAAAGTCTCAGTCATAATGCACCAGAATAATGGACTAGCGCGCGCCTAGCCCACTGATAACGATTCCCACGCCCCGCAAGAGATCGTTTGCACCTTCAGGAACGCGTGCGTCCTGCGACTCAGTCATACCATCCGCGGGCTCAGTGTCTGCGGCTTCCGATGCCCCCGTGGCTTCCGCGAGCTGCGTGCGTGCCTGTTCCATGGTGGCTGAGCCGAGCACCAGGTAAATAATGGCGTGGGCGCCAGTAAGCAACTCTTCCTCCGGTGCGGACGACGTCGCGCGGACCGCGGCGACGAACCGGTCTACGAGCCGTTCCCACGTGGCATTGCCAGGCTGGGACAAGCCGGCGGAGGTGACCTCGGCGCCATCGCGGTGGGCAAGCAGACACCGGCGTAGGTCGAGCGCGAGGGCCGTGGGGGTCTCTCCGTCGATCGGTGCGACGATGGCCTCGGCGATGGCGGCGATGAGCGCCTGCTTGTTCGCGATGTGCCAATACAACGCGCCGGGGGCGACGCCAAGCGTCGTGGCGACACGGCGCATGGTCATGTCGGCCAGACCATAATCATCCAAAAGCTGGAGAGCGGTGTCGATGATCGTTTCGCGGTTTAAGTGCACGCTTGCCCATTCTAGACAGCAGCTCGACGGCGAGGGGAGAACCCGAGTGTGGACAGGTGCGTGCGGTGAGCCAGCGATCCATAAGCTCTTCCCTCAGGTTTCACAGGGAACTTTGAGGTTGTCTCCACTATTAACCAATGAACCGATTGATAGACTACTCACGTCACGCCGCGAGTGCGGCGCGCTCTCATGCAGTAACACTGTCACCCTCACGAGCGTGTGGAGCCAGGTTTCTCCTTCCCAGCTAGGGAAGGGAAACTGATACCCTACGGCCCTGCGCCCGTGTCAGTGCGCTGTGAGTGAATACAATTCTTTTACACGTCTGGAGTCATTTTGTCCCTTCGAACCCCCGCCATGAAGTCCATTGCTGCCCTCGCCCTTGTTCTGCCCCTGACATTGGCAGCGTGCGGTAACGACGAGGAGGCGGACAACGCCGCTACCGGCTCGACGACGGCTAAGACGACCGCGACTTCGAAGGAAGCTCCGTCTGAGAGCGCCGCCCCGTCGTCTGAGGCTCCCTCCGCGGAGAAGCCGAAGGAAGAGTCCGCTGCGCCGGAGGAGGACAACAAGCCGGCGGAGGGAGATAACGCTGAGGCTGCACCGTCCACCCTGGTCAACCCGTTCGAGAACGGCGCCGCTGCTGAGGCCACCACCTTCGCTCCGGTCGAAGGCGATGCTGGTGATGACGCGACGAAGGAAACCATCACCAACCTCATCAACGGCACCTACAAGCAGCAGGATGTGCGCTCGCTGGCGCAGTACACCCGCGATAACACATGTGCCCGCGTGATCAACGAGAATCAGCAGGTGGGCCCCAACGGCGAGCAGCTTTCGCTCGCCAACCTGGACCTGTCTCAGTTTGATAACCTGCCGGCAGACCAGAAGGCCATCCTGGAGCCGTACAACCAGCAGATTCGCGACAACTTCTCCAAGACGACCACGGACATCCAGGACGTGCGCGTCAACGGCAACACGGCCTCGGCCAACGTGACCGTCAACAGCCCGGCGGGTTCCGAGACCAACACCATGATCTTTGAAAACGAGGGCGGCGCCTGGAAATTCTGCAACCCGGCGTCCTAATCGCACACGTGGCTTACGCTATCTTCGCGCGGGCAGAGTAGGCTACAAGGCCTATGATTACTCGCGGTACTCGGGTTCGACGCCCGTCCATACCCCGCACCGTCGGTTTCGGTGCGGGGTTGCTTGCATGTGCACTCGTGGCATTCTCGGCTGCTGGCGCCGTGTGGGGGCACTTCCGGCCGGTGCTCACCGGACATGAGGTGGATGGTGGCGGCTACGCGGTCGAGACCCTCGCCGATATCGAGTTCGGTTCCTTCGTCTGGTTCGTTCTCCTCACTGGACTTGGGGGAGTGCTCCTTGCCCTCGGGGCCTATCTGCGCGGCGCACGCCAGCGCGGGTTAGGCATGTTGCTGTGGGTCGGCGTCGCTGCCCTCGCGAGCGCGGTGGCGTTCTATTACGCCGGCTCCCTCACAGCAACGCACCTGCCCTCCGAGCCCGGGGAGACGGTCCAGTGGACCCCGCCCATGCAGCCCGACATCGGGTGGGCCGCGGCGCCGTTTATGGCGATGTTTGCCTACTGGTCTGCGGCGTTTATCAGCGCGGACGTCGACTGGGAAGACGACGCCCCAGACACCCCAGGGGAAGTGAGCGCCGAGCCGTCCGAGCCCTGAACTCAGAGCCGAAGCCGCCCCAGGCCTGATGCTCGGCGATAATCGGCTCGAGCCGCCGCGCGGTGGGCGTAAGCGCGTACTCCACGCGCGGCGGGGAACTCGGGGTAGACCTCGCAGATCACGAGCCCATCGTCCGTGAGCTCGCGCAGCTGCCGGGTGTGTGTACGGTCCGAGACCTCGCCCCCGCGGCGTCCCGCAGCTCGCTGTAGCGTAGTGGCTTGTTCGCGTCGAGCAGAGCCTGAATGAGCGTGACCTTCCAACAGCCGCAGATGAGCATCATCGCCGTTTTGAACGGGCAGCCTTCCATCGCGCGCACTGTGAGGCTTCGCATGTGACTTACGCTACACAGCACGCGCTCCCAGTGAGGCCACTCTGCGAGGCTTATTCGGCCTGCGGGGTTGTGCCGTCCTCGCCGCGTTCGTCTTCCTCTGCCGCGTCCTCGGCCTTTTCCGCTTCATCATCCGTGAGACCCAAGTCGAGACCCATCTGATTGGGATCGACGGGACGCTCGACGTAGTCCTCGTCTTCCCACTCCTCCCAGTCCTCGTCGACCCAGTCCTCATCCTCGGCGGGGTCGTCTGCAGTGTCCGAGTCCGCAGCGAAGAGCTGGATGGCGTCTTCCGCCTCCTCCGTGCGGGTGATTTCCGGCAGCTGCGGCGCGAGCAACGGCGCGAGCTGCGGCTCCAGGGACTCGAAAGAGATGTAGGCACCGTGGACCGCGGTGTGCACGGCATAGCGCAGCTGGGCTGCAGTCATGCCGTTGCCAATGAGCCAGTTGCGGGCGAGCGAGACCTGCACCTCGTCCTCGTGGACGGTGGCGCTGGCAAGCAGCCAGGCATCACCCGCGTTATAGTCATCGAGCACCGCCGAGATGGCGAAGAGCTGGGAGAGCTCCCCTTTGTCCTGGGAGAACGTGCGGATGGTGAGCCAGCGGCCATCGTTGATGATGCGGAAGAAAGTCCACCTACCTTCGATCCGGCAGCGTACGGTCATCTCGTCCTCGGAGACCTGCGTGTGCACGATGCCTTCCGCGCTGAGCGCCGCGCGAATGCGGTCCGCCGTGACGGGTAGGGGAGTTGTGGTGGGGGCCTCGCCCATGGCCTCCGCGTAGCCGTCAGGCGGACCGACGACCTCGGGGACGGCTTCGCTCAGTTCGCGCACCGCATCCACCATCGTGCTGATGGCGGTGTCGAGGAAGTCGCGCAGCTGCGCGTCCGTGACCCACGCTTCCGCGTCGAGCGACGCACGCAGATGGGTCAGGAGATAGCCGCGCTCCGTGACGGATGTGTAGGCCACGGGCACCATGCGGCGCGTGTTCATGTCGTTGATGGTTTGTGCCAAGTATCCAGCCAGACGCGGATCAACGCTCGCGTTGAGGGTGCCTTTGACGAGGAGTACCTCGCCCCACTTTCCGGCCAGGGCGATGAGGACGTTGAACTTAGACAGGCGGAAGGTAATCTCCGCCTTGTCCGCGTCGCTCTTGAAGTGGTCAATGAGCGCGTCGACGACGTCTACGACGCGGTCGAAGGTTAACGGGCGAGCCGTATCCGTGGTCGCGGGGAAAGCTACTGAAGAAGAATCGGGGGTCATTGAGACCGCCTCCTTGAATGTCGTAGGGGTAGTGGAGGGGAGAATTAGGGGTTTCTCCCACGGCAGCTACACTAAGCGACCCCCTCGACACGAGCCCCGGTTATATCGAAAGTATTCGAACACTGTCGAACGTTCTCGAACACCGTCGAACACTCTCGCACAGGCCGGGCTAATGCGCGTTAGGGCCAGGAGACGGGCGATTGCCCGGAGACTTCTTTGGAGATGTGGTCTACGCCGTGGAGCATGGTCTTGAGCGCGGTGCCCAGCGTGGAACGCAGCTGGCGGTCTGTCATGCCGGCGGCGACGGTCACGGCGAGGTCGAGACGAATCTGCAGGCCGTCCACGTTGCTGTGGCAATAGGCCACTGGTGAGTCAGACATGCGGTTGAAGTCATTGCACACGAGGAAGGCGCGGAGGAACTCCGAGCCGGGGAGATCCGGGTCCCAGTGCCCCTTAACCACGAGGGACGGACCATTGTCGAGGACGAAGGCGAAGAGGACCTCGTTAATCCAGGCGTAAATGGCCTTGCCTTCGGTAGCGTCGGTTCGTTGGAGTTTGTCAATGCCGATGGACGCGAGCGACGCGGCGATACGGTCAGTGTCCACGGCGTAGGCCTGGTTATCGAAGGCATCGTCCGGTTCAGACGCGAGTCCCTCATCGCGCAGCGTTACCGGCGGGGTGAGCGTGACGGTAGGGAAGCGCTCCACGAGCTTGTGCACAAAGGCCGAGGCGTTATCGATGGCCTGATCCGCGGCGGCGACGAGCTGTTCGTCCGTCATGCCCTGGCGCCCATCGATGACCGTGGTTCCCGTTATTCCGACCTCGTCCGTGCTGTCGAAGTTGAGCACGAGCGTGGGCGTGAGACAGTCGTGGTTCCAGTCGTTGACGAGCTCCGCGGCGTCGCGCAACGCGTCGAAGCTCAGCGGAGTGTGGTGCGTGGTCGTCACGATGTATTCCGGGGATTCCGGATCGCCCTCATCCGGCTCAATGGTGGTGGTTGCAATCGAGCCATGGTCGAAGACAAGGAGCGTGGGCTTCTGGGTAATGGCGCTATGTCCGGCGAGCCGTGCCGCGCGAGCAAGTCGTGCGAGGGTCACAGGGCGTGCGGCCTTCGAGTTATTCACTGCGGTCACCTCCCGAGGTGATGGGGCTCAAAATCAGGGGAGCCGAAAGGAGAAATCGGGCAAATCCCCAGCTGCCCACGAGTCTAACCCGTAGGCTAGGGTGCTGTCCGCAGTTTCGGTCATTCGATATGGGGCTACCCGGTGGAATGGACGATTATCTGTAGGGGTATAAAAATAGGTACATTACATAAATTCACATTCGCTGGTCGCGGGAGCTTCCCGCGGCCGAAGGATATGAGAGGACGTCTCGTGCTTCAGGTCACCGACATGCGCGGAACCACCATGACCACAGCGGCTGTGCGCCGCGCCCTGCCCCGCGGCGGCACGGATGTTGCCGCCGTCCTCGACAAGGTCCAGCCTTTGGTCGACGCAGTGCGCGACGGCGGCGCTGCCGCGGCGCTCGACTTTGGCGAGAAATTCGACGGCGTACGCCCCGCTACGGTGCGCGTGCCCGCGGAAGAACTCGCCAAGGCTGCCACAGAGCTGGATCCTGAGGTCCGCGCCGCCATTGAGGAATCCATTGCCCGCGTGCGCAAGGTCCACGCGGAGCAGAAGCCGGAAAACCACACCACGGAGCTCGCGCCGGGCGCCACCGTCACGGAGGTCTTCGCGCCCATCGAGCGCGTGGGTCTCTATGTCCCGGGCGGCAAGGCGGTCTACCCGTCTTCCGTCATCATGAATACGGTTCCGGCCCAGGAAGCTGGCGCCTCGACGCTCGTCGTGGCCTCCCCGCCGCAGAAGGACTTTGGTGGTCTGCCGCACCCCACGGTGCTGGCCACCTGCTACATCCTCGGCGTCGATGAGGTCTGGGCCGTCGGTGGCGGCCAGGCCGTCGCCCTTCTTGCCTACGGCGACGATAACCCGGCGGAGGAGGAACCCCTTGAGCCCGTCGACATTATTACGGGTCCCGGCAATATCTTTGTCACTGCTGCCAAGCGTCTCGTGCGCGGCGTCGTCGGCACCGACGCGGAAGCTGGCCCGACCGAGATCGCTATCCTTGCCGATAAGACGGCTGACCCGGTCTTCGTGGCCTACGACCTCATCTCGCAGGCCGAGCATGATCCCATGGCGGCGAGCGTCCTCATCACGGACTCGCAGGAGCTTGCCGATGCCGTCGAGGCCGAGGTGTCTTCCCGCTATCAGGTCACCGCGAACTCCGAGCGCGCCGCAGAAGCCCTGCGCGGCCAGCAGTCCGGCATCGTCCTCGTCGACGACCTCGAGGCCGGCATCAAGGTCGCTGACGCGTATGCCGCGGAGCACCTTGAAATCCACACTGCCGACTCGCGTGCGGTCGCCGAGCGCATCAAGCACGCAGGCGCCATCTTCGTGGGTTCCTACTCGCCGGTGCCGCTGGGCGACTACATGGCAGGCTCTAACCACGTGCTGCCCACCTCTGGTTCCGCACGCTTTAGCGCAGGCCTGTCCACGCACACTTTCCTGCGCCCGGTCAACCTCATCGAATACGACAAGGATGCGCTGGGCGAGATCGCAGACAAGATCGTCCACTTCGCCAACGCCGAGGCCCTGCCGGCCCACGGCGAGGCCATCCGCGCCCGCTTCGCGCATTAACCCGCCCCGCATCGCACCATCTACCGACGCGGGGTACTCGGCAACGAGCACCCCGCGTTACGCCTTAGTCGCACACCCCGACTCCCAGAGAAGGACCCCATCACCATGACCGCGAACGCAACGAACGAAACCTCCGCTTCAGGTATCACGCTCGAGGACCTGCCCCTGCGTGACGAGCTGCGCGGCAAGTTCGCCTACGGCGCCCCGCAGCTTACCGTCGCCAACCAGCTCAACACGAACGAGAACCCCTACCCGCCGTCCCAGGCACTCGTCGACGATCTCGTCGCCGAGGTTGCTCGCTTGGCCACGACGCTCAACCGCTACCCGGAGCGCGACGCCGTCGAGCTGCGTCGTGACCTGGCCGCGTACGTCTCCGAGCAGACCGGTGTCGAGGTGAGCTACGAGCAGGTGTGGGCCGCTAACGGCTCGAACGAGGTGCTCCAGCAGCTCCTCCAGGCTTTCGGTGGCCCGGGCCGCACGGTGCTCGGCTTCCAGCCGTCTTACTCCATGCATCCCATCCTCGCGGCGGGCACGCAGACGCAGTTCCTCAACTGCCCGCGTGACGAGAACTTCCGAATTGATCTGGATGCGGCACTCGCCGCCATCGCGAAGCAGCAGCCTAATATCGTCTTCATTACGACGCCGAATAACCCGACGGGTGACGTCACTCCGCTCGAGGACATCGAGAAGCTCATTGATGCTGCGCCGGGCATCGTCATCGTCGACGAGGCCTACATGGAATTCTCGGACTCGCCGTCGTCCACGACGCTGCTGGCGAAGTACCCGACGAAGCTCGTGGTTTCCCGCACGATGTCGAAGGCCTTCGACTTCGCTGGCGGACGCCTGGGCTATTTCGTTGCGCATCCTGCGTTCGTCGAGGCCGTCATGTTGGTGCGTCTGCCGTACCACCTCTCCGTCCTGTCCCAGGCGGCCGCGCGCGTGGCGCTGCGCCACAGCAAGGACACGCTGGGCACGGTGGCCAAGCTTGCCGTGCAGCGTGACCGCGTTGTTTCCCGTCTTGAGGAGCTCGGCTATGAGGTCGTGCCCAGCGAGTCTAATTTCGTCTTCTTCGGTCGCTTCGCGGACCAGCACGAGGTGTGGGAGGAGTTCTTGAATCGCGACGTGCTCATCCGCGACGTGGGGGTGGACGGCTTCCTGCGAACAACCATCGGCCTCCCGGAAGAAAACGACGCGTTTCTCTCCGCCGCGCAGCAGCTCACCGGCTACATCACGCCGCGCAGCTAGCCCGCTGTTCGGCTCCACTCCACTTCGACGAAAGCTATCCTTGCAACCATGAACGACAACACCCTCGAACCGCAGCGCGCGGAAGACACCGTGACGGACTCCCGGATTGAGAAGGCTCCTGGCGTCGCCGCCCACGGTGGCACCATGGAGGCGCGTCCGCAGCGCATTGGTACCGCCCAGCGCATCACTTCCGAGTCGCAGATCACCGTGGAGATCAACCTCGACGGCACCGGAAAGTCCGATATTGACTGCGGCCTGCCGTTCTTTGCGCACATGCTCACCGCGTTCGCGACGCACGGCTCCTTTGACCTCAAGGTCCACGCGCAGGGCGACCTCAACGTCGACGCGCATCATACGGTCGAAGACACCGCCATTGTTCTGGGGCGCGCGTTCCTCGAGGCACTGGGGGATAAGAAGGGCATTAGTCGCTTCGGCTCCCAGCTGCTGCCCATGGATGAGACCCTCGTCGAGGGCGTGGTCGACATTTCGGGCCGCCCCTACTTCGTGATGAATGGCGAGCCAGAGAACATGGAATGGCAGATCATCGGTGGTCACTACGCCACCGTCATCAACCGCCACTTCTTCGAGACCTTCGCCATGCATTCTGATGTGACGCTTCACGTCAACGTCCGCTACGGCCGCGACCCGCACCACATTACGGAGGCTGAGTACAAGGCAGTAGCCCGTGCATTACGCCAGGCCGTCGAGCCGGATCCGCGCGTGAGTGGCATTCCTTCGACAAAGGGTGCACTCTAGACTCGTGTTCTTTATGGTGTGGATCCTGTTCCTCATCGCTGGCTTGCTCGCCGGCGGTGCGTGGGCAGCGTATCAAAATGACTCGAAATTCTGGACCATCATCGCAGGCTTCCTCGCGGCGATCGCCTTTGCCGCGTCAGTGGCGTGGATGATCCCACAGATGCACGGATAGTTTCACTGCACGGTAAGTTCAGCGGCCGGCTCGGTAGCCCGGCCTGCATTTGCCGTCTACGCTGGTGAACGTCTATACCTAAAGGTTCCTACAGATTAAGGCTCCGGCACGTATCTGTTCATGCCGCAGCGGGAGAAAACTTCCGCCTGAGACGCTTGCGCTGGGCGCGGCGCGGCATGCGTGCGTGCAGCTGCCACAACAGACAGACGGAGAAAGGCGGGTGAGGTGGTGTCGCAGGAGACGCCGCAGGTCGAACAACAGGGGGGCGCTACGGGCACGGCTTTTAGCTTGTGGCGGGTTCCTGGCTATCTGGAAACGATGGCGGCCATCGCGGCGGCCTTCGGCGCGTGGTCACTGCTGTTGCCGCTGCTACCGCTTGCGGTGCTCGACAACGGTGGCTCGGCCGGGTTGGCCGGCGCGACTACGGGTATCTTCATGGCGGCGACCGTGCTCACCCAGATCGTCACCCCGCGGCTGCTGCGTTCCTTCGGCTACCGTCCCGTCATGGCGGGCGCCGCGTTTATGCTCGGCGTCCCGGCCTTGGGGCATCTCCTCGGCATGGAGCCCTGGCTCGTGCTCCTCTTCTGCGCACTGCGCGGCGTGGGCTTCGGTGCGCTCACCGTGGCCGAGTCAGCGCTCATCGCGGAACTCGTTCCGCTGCGCTACTTGGGCAAGGCGACCGGCATGATGGGCGTCTTCATCGGCCTGTCCCAGATGTTATTCCTGCCTGCGGGCCTTGCCATCGAGTCAGCATGGGGATTCTCGACCGCCTACATCCTGGCGGCCGCAATGGGACTTTTCGCCGCCATCATGTGCATCCGCTTGCCACGCGTGCGACCGGAATCCAAGGCGGACCGTGCCGCGGCGCGCGAGCACACCGATGGCCCGCCGCGCGTGGCGATGTGGAAGCTCGTGCTTGTGCCGGCGCTCTCCGTGACCACGTTGTCTATGAGCTACGGCCTCGTCTCGTCTTTCCTGCCAGCCTCCGTGCGCGAGATCGATCCCGTCACGGGCGCGGTGCTCGGCGGCATCATGCTTTCCCTCGTGGGTGGCGCCGCCATGGTCTTCCGCTATGCGGCGGGTGAGTTCGCGGACCGGACGGGACGCCCAGGCGTGCTCACCATCCCGGCGCAGATCCTCGGCTTCGCGGGCATGGGGCTCATGGCCGCGACCGTCGCCTTCGGCTGGTCGGTGTGGTGGCTCGTCCTCGCCGCCGTCGCTTTTGGTGGTGCGTTTGGCGTCATCCAAAACGAGGCGCTGCTGTCTATGTTCAACCGCCTGCCGCGTGAGAACGTCTCGGAGGCCTCCGCGGTGTGGAATATCTTCTATGATTCGGGCACCGGGCTGGGCTCCGTGGTTCTTGCTGCGCTCGTTCCACTGTGGGGCTACGCCGGTGCTTACGGTGCGGGCGCGTTCATCATCATCGGCGGCGTGGCCATCACGGGTCTCGACCTCTACCTCGGTGCGCACCGCGTGACCGAGTACGGCAACATCAAGACACGACTTAAGCGACTGCGTAAGGTGTAATCCATGACTGGAACCAAGAAGGTAGTCCTTCTCGACTACGGCGCGGGTAATCTGCGCTCGGCACAGCGCGCCCTCGAACGCGTGGGAGCCGATGTAACCGTCACGGCAGACCCCAAGATTGCGGTCGAAGCCGACGGCCTGCTCGTGCCCGGCGTGGGTGCGTTTGCGGCATGCATGGACGGACTGCGCGCCGTCCAGGGCCCTCGTGTTATTGGACAGCGTCTGGCCGGCGGACGCCCCGTCATGGGCATCTGTGTTGGCATGCAGATTCTCTTCGACGCCGGCAATGAGCATGGCATCCATGCGGAAGGCTGCGGGGAGTGGCCGGGGCTCGTGGAGCGTCTTCATGCGGATGTGCTGCCACACATGGGCTGGAATACCGTCGAGGTTCCGCAGGGCTCCCAGATGTTTGCGGAGCTTGACGCGGACGAGCGTTTCTACTTCGTGCACTCCTACGGCGTGTGCGAATGGACGCTCGAGACCGAAATTACGGAACCGCCCAAGGTGGCGTGGTCTGAGTACGGCGGAGACCGCTTCGTCGCTGCCGTCGAAAACGGCGCGCTGTGGGCCACCCAGTTCCACCCGGAGAAGTCCGGGGACGCCGGAAGCCAGCTGCTGAAGAACTGGCTCGAGACGCTTTAGCGCTGCGTCGCTTTCCGCCGTGCGCCAGTCGGACGCGTTGTAAAATCCAAAGTCATTGCCACTTTCGTATCGTCCTAGAAGGAAAAATCACCCATGAGCTTTACGTTGTTGCCCGCGGTCGACGTTGTCGATGGCCAGGCTGTTCGTCTCGACCAGGGCGAGGCCGGTACCGAGAAGTCCTACGGTGCGCCGCTCGAGGCGGCCCTTGAGTGGCAGGCGCAGGGTGCCCAGTGGCTGCACTTCGTGGACCTCGACGCCGCGTTCAACCGCGGCTCGAACCACGAGCTCATGGCGGAGATTACGGCGAAGCTCGACATCGAGGTCGAGCTCACCGGTGGCATCCGTGACGACGCCTCGCTTGAGCGCGCGCTCGCCACGGGCGCGCGCCGCGTCAATATCGGTACGGCCGCGCTCGAGAACCCTGAGTGGATTGCTCAGGTGCTCGCCAGCCACGGCGACCAGATCGCAGTGGACCTCGCCGTGCGCGAGATTGATGGCGAGTGGCGCACGCGC
Organism: Corynebacterium sp. HMSC072G08; assembly: GCF_001809185.1. Taxonomy (NCBI): domain Bacteria; kingdom Bacillati; phylum Actinomycetota; class Actinomycetes; order Mycobacteriales; family Corynebacteriaceae; genus Corynebacterium; species Corynebacterium sp. HMSC072G08. Next base: position 212,361 of record NZ_KV796422.1, on the reverse strand, counting down.
GGTAATGGCTGGGTCTCCGACGGCGGCGATCTGTGGGAGGTCCTCGAGCGCCTCGACGCCGCAGGCTGCCAGCGCTTCGTCGTCACGGACGTGACCAAGGACGGCACGCTCACCGGACCCAACGTTGAGTTGCTGCGCGAGGTCGCGGCGGCAACGGACGCCAAGGTGACGGCATCGGGAGGCATCTCGAGCCTCGACGACCTGCGCGAGCTGGCCCTGTACGAGAATGAGGGAATCGACTCGGCGATCATCGGCAAGGCGCTCTACGAAAAGAAGTTCACGCTCACCGAGGCGCTCGCCGCCGTGGCCGAGGTCAAGCCGTACCCCGAAGAAGCGGGAATCTAAGCCGCACTTACGGCTGGGAAGGATCCATCGATGGATAACGCGCTGTCACCGGTAGACATGTTGGCCATTGCGGAGGCGACGGTTGATTCCGTGAGCCCCGCCTTCATCGACGGCTTGGGCGCGCGCCCGGCTCGCTTCAAGGGCGAAGGCGACTTCGCGACCGAGGTGGACCTTGCCATCGAATCGGAGCTACGCCAGTCGCTCACGCAGCTCACCGGCATTCCCGTCTTTGGCGAGGAAACTGGTGCCGCGGCACCAGGGGCGACCTATGACCGGGGCGCGGCGGAGTACGCGGCGGCATCGGAAAGCGCAGCGCGCTCCCCGCACTTCCTGGAGCAACAGGAAGGCGCGGACGCGGCGCGAATCAAGGCGCTCACCTCCGGCCCCGTCTGGGTTGTTGACCCCATCGACGGAACGGCGAATTACGCGGCGGGCAACCCGCTGTGTGGTGTGCTCGTCGCGCTGCTCATGGAAGGCAAGCCCGTCGCCGCCGTCGCTGACTTCCCGCTGCTGGGACGCCGCGTCGCGGCTGCGGAAGGCGCGCCGTTGCGTTCTGTGGGTGGCCCGCGTGGTGGCTTTGGTGGGGGACCGGATGCCCTCGGCTTTGAGGACTCCCGTGGCCATATTGGCTGCTCCTCGCACCTGAGCACCGGCATTTACCGGCATCTGCGCCATACCGGGCTGCGCCCGCGCATGACCGGCTCGGTGGGCCTCGACACCGCCTTCGTGGCCCAGGGCGTCTTTGACGGCGCGCTTAACTTCTCCATCCATCCGTGGGACAACGCGGCGGGCGCCTTGCTCGTCAAGGCCGCTGGCGGCATCGCCACGGACCCCGAGGGCAACGAATGGACGGCGCTCTCGCGCGGCCTCGTGGTGGGCACCCCGCAGGTTCACGCCACCCTCATGGACGCAATCGATAAGAATAGGATCTAGGTTTCATGGCACTCGCAGTGCGCGTTATCCCTTGTCTCGACGTCGATCACGGACGCGTGGTCAAGGGCGTGAACTTTGAAAACCTGCGCGACGCAGGCGATCCGGTCGAACTCGCCGCCCGCTATGACGAACTCGGTGCGGACGAGTTGACCTTCTTGGACGTTTCCGCCTCGAAGGATGGCCGCGGCACCATGCTCGACGTCGTGCGCCGCACGGCGGACCAGGTTTTTATTCCGCTTACCGTGGGTGGCGGCGTGCGTTCCGAACAGGACGTGCGTGAGCTCCTGCGCGCCGGCGCGGATAAAGTGTCGGTCAACTCCTCGGCCATCGCGCGCCCGGAGCTGCTGCGCGAGCTCGCGGACGTTTTTGGCTCCCAGTGCATCGTTTTGTCTGTCGATGCCCGCCGCGTCAAGGACCCGGAGGCGCTGGCGTCCGGCGACTTCCCGTCGGGGTTTGAGGTCACGACGCATGGCGGCACCCGCTCGGCGGGTCTCGACGCCATCGCGTGGGCGCGCCGCGGCGAGGAGCTCGGGGTAGGGGAGATCCTGCTCAACTCCATGGACGGTGACGGCACACGCGTGGGCTTTGACATCGAGCTTCTCGAGCTCGTGCGCGCGGCCGTTCACATTCCGGTGATTGCTTCTGGTGGCGCGGGCAAGGCGGAACACTTCCCGCCCGCCGTTGCCGCCGGTGCGGACGCGGTGCTCGCCGCCTCCATTTTCCACTTCGACGATGTTGCCCTCTCTGAGGTCAAGGACGCTCTCGCGGATGCCGGATTCGAGGTGCGTCGATGAATACTGATGCTGCACAGGTTTCTAACGACCCAGCCGAGTTCGAGCTTGACCCCGCGGTCGCCGCGCGCCTCAAGCGCAATGACGTGGGCCTTGTGCCCGCCGTCGTGCAGGCGGACTCGGGCGAGGTCCTCATGATGGCGTGGATGGATGACCACGCGTTGGCGTATACGCTGGCCACGCGGCGCGGTACGTACTACTCGCGCTCGCGCCAGGAGTACTGGGTAAAGGGCCTTACCTCCGGCCACGTGCAGGCGGTGAAGTCCGTGCGACTAGACTGCGACGGCGACACTATTTTGCTCGTGGTCGAGCAGACCGGCGGCGCCTGCCATACAGGCGACCGCACGTGCTTTGACGCGGATCTGCTGCTCGGCGAGCACGACTAACACCAAAGACGCGTTACGCGTCGTACCGAGGAGGCGTGCCCTGTGGGCAGAAAATTCGGACCGCTGTTGATGGCTGTGGCCGCGACCTTGCTGTGGTTTTCTTCGCAGACGACGTGGATTACGGCGACGGTGGAGGACGATAAAGCGGGCACGGGGGAGCTCGCCGTGCAGGGCAGCACGTGGTCACTGGAACTTACCGCCATCGCGTTGCTCTTCCTCGCCGGCGTGGTCGCGGGACTCGCGCTGCGTCGCACCGCCCGCCGCATCGTGGGTGCCGTCGTGGCGCTCGCGGCCATCGGCGTGTCCTGGCGTCCCATGGTGGCACTTACCTCACAGGTGGATCTCGCCCGCCTTCAGACGCTGCTTCAGGCGCAGCAGTCTAATGACAACGCGGTGGAGTCCGTCGCTATCTCCAGTTGGGCCGTCGTCCGCGACGCGACCGTGACCCCGCTCGGCCCGGTGCTGGCGCTCATCGCCGCGGCGTTCGGACTCGTGGGCGGCATCCTGCTCGCCATGCGTCCCGGTGCTGACGGCGTGCGCTCGACCAAGTATGAGACGAAGGCAGCCCGCGCGGAGAAGCTCGAAGAAGAACTCGAGACCGCGCCCGACTCCGGGCGCGTCATGTGGGACGCCCTTGACGAGGATATCGATCCCACGGACCCGACGGGCCACCGTTAAATTCATTGTCGTTGCACTCTCGCTGGGGAGTCCCTGAACAGGCATGCTAGTTTACCCGGAGTTTCCGAAACGGGGGCAGTGCGCTGGGTCGTGATTTCTCTGTGCGCGCTCCTGCCCGCTACGCTGAAACTCATTCCTTGCAGTTCCAGGCCTGACCGTGGACCCCGCGGCAGGTGGTAGCGATGTCCTGCTTAGACAGGTGACGGGAGGTAACGGTGAGTGCCCCACTTCACGCGCCCCGGTCCCTGGTCGTAGATCAGCTCGTCGCTGCCGTGCGCAAGGACGTTGACGCCCGCGAGGCACAGGTGAGCTTCCGCGACATCAAGGCCCGTTCCCGCGCCATGGATACCCCGCGCGACGCGAAGGCCGCCTTCCTCGCCCCCGGCTGTTCCATCATCACGGAGCTCAAGCGCGCCGTGCCCTATCGCGGCGAAATCATGCACCTCGAGACCCCAGAAGCCATGGCGCATCTCGCGCACAATCTGGAGTCAGTGGGGGTGCGCCTCCTCGCCGTGCAGACGGAGCGCCACCGTTTCCACGGATCGCTCGCCGATATGTGCCACGTGCGCGATGCCACGACGGTGCCCATGATCTGCCGCGACATCATTATCGACCCGTATCAGATTCATGAGGCGCGCTGCTATGGCGCGGACGTCGTGCCTCTCCAAGTCGAGCTTCTCGAGCAGCCCCACCTGGAATCCTTGCTCGACCGCATCGAGTCGCTAGGCATGTGTGCCCTCGCCGAGGTCCGCAGTCCTGAAGAAGCTGACAGAGCGCTCGAGGCCGGTGCCTCACTCATCGGCATCAACGCGTGGACGCTCGCCTCGGATGAGCTTTACCGCGAGGCGTTTGCCACCATCGTTCCGGGGCTTCCCGAGTCCGTCGTCCGCGTCGCCGTGGGCGGCGTGGAGAACTCCCGCAACCTTTTTGACTACGCGTCGCATGGCGCGGACGCGGTGCTCGTGGGGGAGTCCATTATGGCGGCCACCGATCCGTTGGGACTCGCGCGCCGCCTCGTCGCCACCGGCCAGCACCCGGCCTGCCCCTCCCGCAAGGGGTAAGCGCACGCAGTAGGCGACGATTTGGCACACTATCGGTGTGCAAGAAATGATCCTGGCTAATATCCCGTCCCCGTCGCAGGGCGTATGGCACCTCGGTCCCATTCCTGTCCGTGCCTACGCGCTGTGCATTATCCTCGGCATCCTCGTCGCGCTGTGGCTTACGCTGCGTCGCTACACCGCGCGCGGCGGCAACCCGGACACCGTGTGGGACGCGGCCATCGTCATCATCCCCGCCGGCATCATTGGCGGGCGCCTGTACCACGTCATTACGGACCACGATAAGTACTTTGGCGAGGGCCGCAACCCCATGGACGTGTTCAAGGTGACCAACGGTGGCCTGGGCATTTGGGGCGCGGTAGCCTTGGGCGCGGTCGCGCTCTGGGTCATGTTCAAGGTGAAGAAGGTGCCCTTCGCGCCCTTCGCCGACGCCGTGGCCCCCGGACTCATCCTCGCCCAAGCTATTGGCCGCTTCGGCAACTGGTTTAACCAAGAGCTCTACGGACGCGAAACCACCGTGCCGTGGGCGCTCGACATTTACTACCGCGTCGACGAGGCCGGCAGGTACGCCCCGGTCACGGGTCATTCCACAGGTGAGGTCATTGCCAGCGTCCATCCCACTTTCCTCTACGAGGCGTTATGGAATGTCGCCGTGTGTCTCTTCCTCATCTGGGCGCAAAAGAAGTGGAAACTTGGCCACGGTCGCGTCTTTGCCCTCTACGTCGCCGGCTATACGCTGGGGCGCTTCGTCGTCGAGAACATGCGCTCGGACGAGGCCACGCACGTCTTTGGTCTGCGCATCAACGTCATTGTCTCCGTCGTGTGCTTTGTCGTGGCGCTGGTCATCTTCTTCCGCCTGCGCCGGGGTCAAGAGACCTCGGCGGAGGTCGATCCGCACTATCAAGCAGAGCTTGCCGATGCCCCCTCGGGCGCGTCCCAGGAGCCTTCCGCGTCGCCTGCATCGAGCCCCTCGAAGCCCGAAAGGTAGTTCTTTATTTAAGCCCGGTTCCGCCCGTTTGGAACTGGGCTTTCGTGGTTTTGTGTCCGATTAGACAGTTCCTGTGGCATTTTTCAGTGGCCGGAAACGTCAGACGCGGGTACGTTGGGACTCGTTACAGTTCCCAACCGAGAAGGTTTAGAAAAGAATGCTGGACAGAAGAACCAAGATTGTCTGTACGCTCGGCCCTGCCGTCGCGAGTAAGGACGGTATCCTCCGCCTAGTCCAAGACGGCATGGACGTTGCTCGTCTCAACATGTCGCACGGTGATCCTGAGGACCACGAGAAGAACTACAAATGGGTCCGCGAAGCTACGGATGAGACCGGCCGCGCCGTCGGTATTCTCGCCGACCTTCAGGGACCAAAGATTCGCCTTGGTCGCTTTAAGAACACCGAGGAAATGTGGAACAACGGTGAGATCGTTCGCATCACCGTCGACGACGTCGAAGGCACGCACGACCGCGTGTCCACCACTTACAAGAATCTCGCCCAGGACGCCAAGCCGGGCGATCGCCTCCTCATCGACGACGGCAAGGTGGCCGTGGTCTGCAAGGAAGTCGATGGCAACGACGTTGTCTGTGAGGTCGTCGAGGGCGGCCCGGTCTCCAACAACAAGGGCGTCTCCCTGCCGGGCATGGACATCTCCGTGCCGGCCCTGTCCGAGAAGGACATTCGCGACCTGCGCTTCGCACTGAACCTCGGCGTCGACCTCGTCGCCCTGTCCTTCGTGCGTTCCCCGGCTGACGTCGACCTCGTCCACCAGATCATGGACGAGGAAGGCCGCCGCGTGCCGGTCATCGCCAAGCTCGAGAAGCCGGAGGCCGTGGACGCCCTCGAGTCCATCGTCCTTGCCTTCGACGCCATCATGATTGCCCGCGGCGACCTCGGAGTCGAGGTTCCGCTCGAGCAGGTGCCGCTGTTCCAGAAGCGCGCCATCCAGATCGCGCGTGAGAACGCTAAGCCGGTCATCGTTGCAACGCAGATGCTCGACTCCATGATCAACAACCTGCGCCCGACGCGTGCTGAGGCCTCTGACGTCGCCAACGCCGTCCTCGACGGCGCTGATGCTGTCATGCTCTCTGGCGAGACCTCCGTGGGTATCGACCCGCAGAACGTCGTGCGCACCATGGGCCGCATCGTCTCCTCCGCGGAGACCGACGGCACCGTGCCGCCGCTGTCTCACGTCCCGCGCACCAAGCGCGGCATTGTGTCTTACTCGGCACGCGATATCGCAGAGCGTCTCAACGCCAAGGCCATCGTCGCCTTCACCACGTCGGGTGATACCGCCAAGCGTGTGGCTCGCCTACACTCGCCCCTGCCGCTCCTCGCGTTCACGCCCTACCCTGAGGTGCGCTCACAGCTGGCTCTGACCTGGGGCGCGGAGACCTTCCTCACACCGTCCGTCGAGTCCACTGATGACATGATGGCTGCCATTGACGAGGCCCTCCTCGCGATGGATCGCTACAACGAGGGCGACATGGTTGTCGTCATCGCTGGTACGCCTCCGGGAATCGCTGGCAACACCAACATGGTTCAGGTTCACACCCTGGGTGAAACTACGAAGATGAAGTAGTCCTTTCACCAACGAAGCCCTCCGCGTTCACGGCTTGAACACGGAGGGCTTTCGCGTGCGGTAAGTCTCTAGGGCGCTGCAACTTCGCCGCGCATGAGGATCCGGGCGCTGCGCACCAGCTGGGTCGCCGCGAGCGCGTTGCCGTCATAGCGCGCGCCAGCGGTCACCGCACCAGACGGCGTGCCGATGCGTACTGAACGCAGCTCGGACGAGCCAATCGCTTCGGCGATGATGCCGCCCTTGATGGAGGCGGCTGCGGCGATGCACATCGCACCCGTGCCAGGCACTGCCTTGTGCGTCTTCTGCATGCTCAGAGTGCGCACGAGGACGTCGTGGCCCTCTGCCTCGAGCTGCGTCCCATCCAGCAGCGGTGCCGCAGTCGGAGGCGCCACGACAGCAATCTTCGGCGCGGCCTGCGCGGGCTCCATCCCCATGAGCTTCGCGCCGGCGGCACGGATCCGTTCGAGTCGAGCCATAACCTCGGTGCCATCGAAGGACAACTGCGTTGGGTCTGCGTTTACGTCCGAAGCACGCACGAAGACCATGGGCAGGCATGCGTCAACGAGCGAGACCTCAATGTCGCCGCCCTCATCGTGCACAATATCCGTGGCATTTCCCGTAGGTAGCAAGCCGCTGGTGCGGCTGCCCGCCGGATCGGGGTATTCCAAGGTAATGGGAGAGCCAGTGCCCGCAACGCCCGGCAGCGCGAAGTCTCCATGTACCTGGGCGCGGCCACCAACAACCGTGAGCCGGGCGATGACCGTCTTCGAGGTATTCGTATTGAACAATCGAACGGCATGCTCGCCATCGGGCAACGTCAGGAGGCCTGCCTCGAGCGCGAACGGCGCAATAGCGGAGGAGAGATTACCGCAGTTTGCCGAATAATCCACCGACGTAGTATCGACGGCGACCTGGGCGAAAGTATACGTGAGGTCATGCTCATCGTCGCTCGCCGTGTCCACAATCATGACCTTGGACAGAGACGAAATACCGCCGCCCATGCCATCGAGCTGCCGCCCGTTCGGATCCGGCGAGCCCATCATCGCGCAGAAGAGGGCGTCACGTTCTGCTCGGTCAGCCGGCAAATCCGCAGCATTAAAGAAGACGCCCTTCGACGTGCCCCCTCGGATGAAGCAGGCTTTGAGCCACTGGATGTCGTTCGAATTCTCACCGGTAGTCATGCTGTCGAATGTACCTCACTTGCTGGCAGTCAACTGGAAGTTTGTTCGAAATTTCCCCGGATGGTGGTCGTGAGCCTTCGGCAGCCGAACTCTCCCTATAGGATTCAACCTTGAAGTTGGAGCTAGGTAAAAGGGATAGAAATGAAACCTAAAACTATTGTTGGCGCTGTCATCGCCATCGTCATCCTCGTCGCCGCAGCCCTCGTCATTCCTCGTATCTATCCTCGGCGCCGTCTCCGGCCTTTCCTGCGGCGCCTACCAATACCAGGCCGCCTCCGGTCGCATTGTCTTTGAAGCAACCAGCACCCACGGCGACTCCGGCCCCCAGAACATCGCTGCTATGCCGCTCGACCGCATCATGCCCGTACTCGGCATCGACTCGGTCAACCTCTAAAGAATTGCCGCCCTCCTTGGCGGAACAACACAACTGCATAGGCCTCTCACAAGCCCCCGAGACTGTCTTGGAAGTAGGACTCCACGAAATCCCACTGCAACCGGCACCACACGCCATGTGGTGCCGGCTGCATTCGATTTCCTCGGTGTTCTTTTCCGCGAACGCTTGAGACGCGTGTGCCGCCGCGGAGCACAGTGCTCGGCGGCGGCACGGAGGAGGCCTTAGTTATTTAGGCTTCGGTACCAGCAATCGGCGTTGGCTTAATCTTCCAGACCTCGTTTGCGTAATCCGCGATGGTGCGGTCGGAGGAGAAGCGGCCGGAGTAGCAGATGTTGAGCCATGCCTTCTTCGCCCACTTATCCGGGTCATCGACGTAGTCCTGAGCCATGCGGTCGCGGGTTTCGCGATAGTCAGCGAAGTCGCCGAGGACGTAGTAGGTGTCTTGAGCGTGCTCGCCCTGGCCATCGAGGAGGGAGGAACGCAGGTCGCCGAAGAGACCGGAGTTCTCGTGACCGAGCAATCCGTTGGTCAATGCGTCGAGAACGCGCTTGAGACCCGGAACCGTGTTGTAGAGCTCACCCGGGTTGTAGGACTTGCGCAGCTCCGGTAGTTCCTCGTTGCGGGCACCGAAGATGTAGGCGTTCTCCTCGCCGACAGCGTCGACGATCTCAACGTTCGCGCCGTCCATCGTTCCCAGAGTGAGTGCTCCGTTCATCATGAACTTCATGTTGGAGGTACCGGAGGCTTCCTTACCGGCGACGGAGATCTGCTCGGACACATCGGCGGCCGGGATGATCTTCTCGGCAGGGGAGACGTTGTAGTTCTCCACGAAGACGACATGGATGATGTCCTTGGTCGCCGGGTCGTTGTTGACCAGCTCGGCGATGGTATTGATGAGCTTGATAATGGCCTTCGCACGCATGTAGCCCGGGGCTGCCTTGGCGCCGAAGATGAACGTGCGCTTCGGGACGGTCTCGCCGTCGTCCTTGATGCGGAAGTAGAGGTCCAAGATGTAGAGCGCGTTCATGAGCTGACGCTTGTACTCGTGCAGACGCTTGATTTGGACGTCGAAGATGGAATCCGGGTCGACCTCAGCGCCTTGGTGGTCCTTGACCCAGGCAGCAAAGTCGGCCTTGTTCTTGCGCTTGATGTCCTGGAGCTTGGCGAGCACTTTGGGGTTATCGGCCAGGGGCGCGAGTTCCTTGAGCGCGGTGAGGTTGGTGACCCACTCGTCCGAGCCGGACTGCTTGGTGAGCAGCTTGGCCAGACGCGGGTTACACATCTTCAGCCAGCGGCGCGGGGTGACGCCATTCGTCTTATTGTTGAACTTCTCCGGCCAGAGGTCGTACCACTCAGACAGAGTGTCCGCCTTGATGATCTCGGTGTGCAGGGCGGCCACGCCGTTGATAGAGAAGGCCGCGTAGCAGGCAATCCACGCCATGTGGACCTGGCCGTTGGAGACTGGAGCCATGTAATCGATGCGGCCTTGGCCGAGGCCACGCTCGGCCATCTCGGAACGGAAGCGGCGGTCGATTTCCTCGACGATTTCCCAGATGCGCCAGAACAGCTTCTGGAAGATGGAGACTTCCCAGCTCTCCAGGGCCTCAGCCAGGACGGTGGGGTTGGTGTAGGCGAAGGTCTTCTGGACGACGGCCCAAGCGTCATCCCAGCCCAGCTCGTGCTCATCCATCAGCAGGCGCATGAGCTCCGGGATAGCGAGCACCGGGTGGGTGTCGTTGAGCTGAATGGAGTTGTAGTCCGCGAAGCCTGTGAGGTCGTCGCCGTGGTCCTCGAGGTAGTCGTCGATCATCTGCTGCAGCGAGGCAGAGACGAAGAAGTACTGCTGGCGCACGCGCAGGACCTTGCCCTCGTACGTCGTGTCGTTGGGGTAGAGCACGCGACAGATGTCCATGACGCGTTCGCGCTCGACGATGGCGTCAGTAAAGCGCTGGGAGTTGAAGGCGTCGTAATCGAATTCGTCGATGGGCTCGGACTTCCACAGACGCAGCGTACCCACGTTGTCCGTGCCGTAACCGGTAATCGGCATGTCGTAGGGGATGGCGCGGACATCCATGTCGTCGAAGTGGACGCGGCGCTGGCTCGTGGCGCGGCGCACGACGAAGTCGTAGCCGTTTTCCATCCAGGAGTCCGGCTGTTCCTTCTGGTGGCCATGGTCGAAAGATTGGCGGAACAGGCCGTAGCGATAGAGCAGACCGTAGCCGGTCACTGGGTAATCCTGCGTGACGGCGGAATCGAGGAAGCAAGCAGCAAGGCGGCCCAGGCCACCGTTGCCCAGCGCGGCGTCGTGCTCAGCTTCGAGGACATCGGTGAGCTCGCGGCCTGCGGCGCGGGAGGCGGCAACAGCGTCATCGACGAGGTCCAGGTTGGTTAAGTTGTTGAGCAGCGCGCGGCCCTGGAGGAATTCCGCGGAGAAGTAATGCTGACGGCGGGTCTTGCGGTATGCGCGGCGCGTGGCCTCCCAATTGTCCGCAATCTGTTCCATGACGGCGGACGACAGTCCGGACCAGAATTTGCGGTCAGTGGCCGTGAGCGGGGTGACGCCAGCGGCGGCGCGGACGTGGCCCGGGATGGCCCTTTCAAATGCGGAGTGCGACATTTCTTCCTCTACTGTTGCGGACGGAAACGAATGCACTCTATTTTAGCCGCGCGAGGTGACGCGTGCAGCGCGGCTAATGACGCGTCGCGCAAGCTTAATGCGCGAGATACGTGAGCGCCGCAGCGGCCGCGGCGCGGGTTGCCGCGTGGGCGGTCGGCTCATACTCCGGCAGGAAGTCCGCTTGGTGGTTGACTGGCGGATTATCCAGCTGATCCGCCGAGGTAGAGCCCACAAACCAGTAGTAGTAGGGCACGCCCCAGGCCTGCGGCAGGTAGCTAAAGTCCTCGGAAGCGGTATTGGGTTCCCCGGTGACAGAGTCCTCGCCAAAGGTGGCGTCGAATACCTCGCGGACAGCCTCGTGCGCGGCAAGGTCGTTATCAGTGACCTCACCGTGCGCATAAAACTCGAAAGTCGGCGGAAGCGGTGACCCCGAGGCGGTGCATTCGGCCTCAACGACGCGCTTGAGCGATGCATAGACGCGCTCAGCAATCGCGGGATCGTAGTACCGAGTATTGAGCACGAGCGTCGCGGAATCGGGGATGATGTTGTTCTTATCGCCCGAGTGCAGTTCGCCCACGGAAATGACAAAGAAGTCGCTCGGTGCGACCTCACGGCCGACGATTCCCTGGAGACGCACGACGATCATCGCCGCGATATAGGTCGCGTCGATTGATTTATGCGGCATGGACGCGTGCGCGGAACGGCCGTTGATGGTGATGCGGATGGAGTCGCAGCCGGCGAGCACCGGACCCGCGGCGGACTGCACCTGTCCTGCCGGCCCCGGCATGATGTGTTGGCCCAAGCAGATATCGGGCTTCGGCACGCGCCCCACTAGGTCATCGGCAATCATGAGCTTCGCGCCATCCGAGGTTTCCTCCGCAGGTTGGAAGAGTGCGAGGAAGGTGCCAGACCACGCGTCGCGTTCCGCGTCGAGGATGGAGCAGGCGCCCAACAAACCGGTGGCGTGCATGTCGTGGCCGCACGCATGCATGTTTCCATTCGTCGAGGCATACGCCGCGCCGGAAGCCTCCGCGATCGGCAGCGCGTCGAAGTCCGCGCGCACCAGGACGGTGGGACCTTCACCGTTGCGGAAGACGGCCACCATGCCATGCCCGCCGATGCCCCCAATAATCTCGCAGTCCAACGCCTCCAGGCGCTCCCGAATCCGGCTCGCCGTGCGCTCCTCTTCGTGGGAGAGCTCGGGGTTGCGGTGGAGGTCTTCGTAGAACTCGCGCTGCCACGACAGGTCAGCGGTGGTGTCGTGGAGAAGCTGGGCGATAGTAGAGGCATGGGATGTTGTTGCAGAAGACATGGATTTCACCTTACTCCCATGGGTAAGGTTGCCCTCATGCCTATTATTCAATTTGATGTCCTCGCCCCGGATGAGCAGAGCGAGAAGGTCCGCGGGGTTTTCCAGACTGCCGTCGATAAGCTCGTGCAGGCCGGCCGTATGATCTCGGCCAACGTGGAGCTTGTGACGAACCCGAAGCTGCCGGAGGGGCTTGCCGACCAGCTGCGCCAGGTCTACCGCGACGAGCACGACGGCCAGGACTTGGAGTTCGCCTCCGTCTACCGTTACCCGATTGCCGTCGAGGGCCTCAACGGTTCTATCAACCAGCTCGCGATGGTGCTCTCACGCCTGCTGACCCCGCATGCGGAGTTGCCGCAGGATTACGTGCTACTCGAGAACGAGAAGGATTATGAGCTGCCCGCGATCTTCCCGTGGACGCTGGAGATCCTCCGCTAGACATCTCAGGCGACGGATATTGCATGTGTATTGGCGGTATTTTCTACCTCGGTCCGTCCATCGCGTGGAGCGAGGTGATATGTATCGCCGCTCATCGCCGAGCTGTCCTGTGGTGTGGGATCGGCCTCTAACGACGTATCCAAGATTGCGATTCTCACCGGCTCGGTGATTGCTGCAGTGATCGGCGCTATCATCCTGGGGCTGCGTAATCGCGTTTTGCGAGGCAGGAATCTACCGCGGAGGCGGAGGAATTCCCGGCAGTCGTTGTGACCTAGCCTCGTGAGCTGAAGCTGCGGGCTATAGCACGGCCGGCCTCGCGCAGTTGCTCCTGGAGCTCGCCTTTTTGGCTGAGCTCGGCAGACAGCACGCCTTCGGGGACGTTGGAGGCAAGTTCGCCCGCGACAACGGCGGCGGGGGTGGCGGAGTCTTCCGCGAGGTCGAGGAGCGTGCCTACGACCTTGCCGGTCGTGGACTGCTCGTCAAAGCGGCCTTCGCCGGTCACGAGGAGGGCGGCCTCGCGGAGACGTTCCGGAATTCCTAGGGCCTCGGCGACGAAGCGTCCGCCGGGCTCGAGCGTGGTGTGGTCCTCGGAGCCCCACAGAAGGGCAGAGACCCACGTGAGCCCGACCGGAATGCAGCCAGCCGCGCCGAAGCTCTCGCGATCGGCGTCGATGCCGGTGACCTCGCACAGACGCAGCATGGCGCCAGTAAGGAGCGCGACGTCCTCGCGGGTCGCGCCCTTTTGTGGGCCAAAGACGGCGGGGGCGTGGGCCGGCACCGTGCGCGTGTCCGCGAGCAACGTGTAGTCAAGCATCGCCGCCTTCATATTGAGCTGCGCGGTATCGATGGTGTCGAGTTGCACGAGTGCGGCGCCGCCCTTGGATAGCGCATAGCCGCGTGCGTCATGTGCGGCGGCACCGAGCGCGGTGAGAATGCCCGTGCCGCCGTCAATCGTGGCGGAGCCGCCGAGTCCCAGCACGATGTGCTTTGCGCCGCGCGACTCGGCATCCGCGATCAACACGCCGGTGCCATATGAATCTGCGGTGCGCGGCTCAAGCGCGTCCTTCACGGCGGGCAGACCCGTGGCCGCGGCGACGTCAATGTAGGCCGTCTGCGTGGACTGGTTGAGGAAGTAGGTTGCCTCGGTGAGCCGGCCCACGGCGTCGGTCGCTGGGAGCTGAACGGTGACCATGTGTTCGCCGCGGGCGGCTGCTGCCTCGGCGAGGACCTGGGCGGTGCCCTCGCCGCCGTCGGCCATAGGGAGGGTGACCACGGTGGCATCGGCAAGCTCGGCGCGGATGCCAGAGGCGATGCCTGCGGCGGCCTCGGCGGCGGTAGCCGAGCCTTTGAAAGAATCAGGGGCGACGATGATGAGGGGCGAATTCATAGAGACGAGTATAAAGGGTGGCGAAATCTCTCCAATTCTGTAGTTGTATAGAAATAGCTATAGAAATTTTTTGGAACCATTATTGCTGGTAGTGGCATTGATGTGGGGAAGCTAACGGGCGCGCGAGTTGCATTTTTGGGTGTGGCGGTGGAAACTATCAATCGTTAGGAATTAAGTCCCGTCACATGGGATGCTACATATAAAGGGGTCGCACATGACTGCATCGGTTGACACTCAAATTTCCGAGTATTACGACAAGCTTCTCAAGCGCAACGCTGGCGAACCGGAGTTTCACCAGGCTGTGTCCGAGGTTCTCGATTCTCTGAAGATCGTGCTGGGCAAGGACCCGCACTACGCCGACTATGGCCTCATTGAGCGTCTCTGCGAGCCGGAGCGCCAGCTCATCTTCCGTGTGCCGTGGACCGATGACAATGGCGACATTCAGGTCAACCGTGGCTTCCGCGTGCAGTTCAACTCCGCGCTCGGCCCCTACAAGGGTGGTCTGCGTTTCCACCCGTCCGTCAACCTGGGCATCATCAAGTTTCTGGGCTTCGAGCAGATCTTTAAGAACTCGCTCACCGGCCTGCCCATCGGCGGCGGCAAGGGCGGCTCGGACTTCGACCCCAAGGGGAAGTCGGACCGTGAAATCATGCGCTTCTGCCAGTCCTTCATGACGGAGCTCTACCGCCACATTGGCGAGTACCGCGACGTCCCAGCGGGTGACATCGGAGTTGGCGGCCGTGAGATCGGCTATCTCTTCGGTCAGTACCGCCGCCTGTCCAACCAGCACGAGTCCGGCGTCCTCACCGGCAAGGGCCTCACCTGGGGTGGCTCCCTCGTTCGCACCGAGGCCACTGGCTACGGTCTGGTCTATCTCACTAGCGAGATGATGAAGGCCCACAATGAATCCTTCGAGGGCGCCAAGGTTATCGTCTCCGGTTCCGGTAACGTTGCCATCTACGCCGCTGAGAAGGTTCAGCAACTGGGCGGCACCGTTGTCGCTATGTCTGACTCCTCCGGTTACGTCTCCACCCCGAACGGCGTGGACCTCGAGCTGCTCAAGGACATCAAGGAAGTTCGCCGCGCTCGTATCTCCGCGTACGCTGCCGAGGCCGGCAACGGCGCTGAGTATCACAAGGGCGGCAACATCTGGGAGGTCAAGGCCGACGTGGCTCTGCCGTGTGCCACCCAGAACGAGCTCGACGGCGAGTCCGCCAAGCTGCTCGCTGCCAACGGCACCCGTTACGTGGCGGAGGGCGCCAACATGCCGTCCACCCCGGAGGCTGTTCACTTCTTCCTGCAGAACGACATCCACTACGCGCCGGGCAAGGCTGCCAATGCCGGTGGCGTTGCAACGTCTGCGCTTGAGATGCAGCAGAACGCCTCCCGCGACTCCTGGTCCTTCGAATACACCGACCAGCGCCTCCACGAGATTATGTCCAACATCTTCAAGGACATCGACAAGACCGCGAAGGACTACGACCGCGAGGGCGATTACGTTGCCGGCGCGAATATCGCGGGCTTCAAGAAGGTTGCCGACGCTATGTTGGCGCAGGGTGTCATCTAGGGCTCCGATTCTTCCGGCTGCCTAAGCATTCCGCGGCTCCACTTTCCTCAGGGTTTGGTGGGGCCGCAGTTGTCTTTAGCGGAAACTCTTCACGTAGGCCGCTCGGTTGGGTAACCTGGGTCACAAAGGGAACTTTAAGGTATTTCAGAAGTAAAAGTAAGACGCCATCTGAAAGGAATTTCTCATGTCACGTATCACTTCTGTCTTTGCGAGTACCGTCCTCGCTGTTTCTTTGTCTGTGGCCCCTGCCCACGCGGCCATCGTGCGGGACGGCTCCGGTGGCTACGGCCAGATTGGTCAGGGTCCCATTGGTAACCCGGAGGCGGAGAGCGACTACGCCACTATTCACTACCCGCACCTTCCCACGGTTGTCCAGGGTCAAACGATGACCATCCGGCCGACCTCGATGACACGCCCGGACGGCTCCGTGGTGGCGGATCCGGCCGCGGAGGGGTACACGTTCTCCACGAATTTTGTCGATGACAACTACGAACTGCCATTTCGTGACGACATCGTCCAGGCCGCGCCCGATGGCACCCTGACTATCACGGCGAGCGATGCTGAATATCCCGGCATCAATGAAGTTGCTGTGGCCATCCATAATCCGAAGATTGGCCCCAGTGAGTACACCATCCTGCGCATTCACGTGGTACCGCCCACGCTCGCGGATGCGACTAACGAGAAGATGGACGTTGTCCACTACCGTGCCGTCATGGCGGAGCAGGGCTTTAGTACGACCCAGCCACCGGAGATCTGGTCGCGCGAGACGACCTCGCAGCTCAAAGATGGCCGCAGTGGTTACCGCTACGACATCGTGAGTCCGGATCCTGCGAAGGGTTGGACCGTGCCTGCCTGGGTGTCCGTCGATAAAGGCACGGGTAAGTTCACTGCGAATCCGCCCAAGGAACAGCCGAACGCGACGTTCGTTATCCCGATTTCTATCCAGGATGTCGCCACCGGAGAGGTCACCATGTCGCAGGTAACGGTGCGCGTTGAGCCCGTGCGTGATGAGCAGGGACGATCGCGTGCGGAGCGTGCGCAGATGGTGAAGCTGTCGAGCGATATCTTTGCCGCGCTCTCGTCGCGCTAACGGGAAAGCCGCATTGAGCGATAATCTTGCGGACACTCGTGCGTGGGATCCCCGTTGTGGGGCGGAGTCCCACGTATTCTGGTGGGCATGTATCGCGTATTCGAGTCCCTTGACGAGCTTGTACAAATCCTGGAGCAGGCCTATGGCGTGCCCATGACGTCGAACTGCGTCGTCCCGCGCAACGATATGCTGGCACTTCTCGATGAGTTGCGCAATGCGCTGCCCGTCGAGCTCGATGATGCACAAGACGTGCTGGACCGCCAGGACGCCATCCTGGCCGGTGCGCAGGAGCGTGCTGACCAGACCATCGCGGACGCGGATCGCGATGCCCAGGACATGGTCGCGCGTGCACAAGAAGATTCGGATGGCATGCTCGCTGAGGCCCAGCAGCGTTCCACTTCGATGGTGGCACAGGCGGAAGATCGTGCCGCCCGTACCGTCGAGGATGCGCGTGCTGAGGCCGAGCGTCTTGTCGCACAGGGCAATCAGTCCTATGACCGTGCGGTGGCGGAAGGTCAGGCGGAGCAGGAGCGTTTGGTCTCCGAGTCTGAGGTCGTGCGCCGCGCGGATGACGAGGCACACCGCATCGTGGAGACCGCCCATGCGGAATCCTCGCGCCTGCGCCGCGAGTGTGATGATTTCGTCGACGAGAAGCTGTCTCAGTTCGAGGAATCGCTCACGGGCATCCTGCGTACCGTGGGCTCCGACCGTCAGGCTCTGCGCCGCGGCGCCGGTGCCTCCGGGCGCGGCGAAGAAGACTACAACGCGTACCGCGCGCAGCGCTAAGCGGGGAATAGCCCGGCGGCCCTAGCGGGTGTGCGCGTGGACGCGCGTGGGGGCATCGGCAGGCTGGGGGCGCCGGGTCTGTGCTGCCAGACCCGCGAAGAGCAGCGCGATGATGCTGCTGGGAATGGCGTAGAGGATCCACATTATGGTGAGCGACGTGGACCAATTGGCCGTGGCGTTGGTGCCAAACTCGAGTTCGTAGACGATATTCGTGAGGATCTCCACGGTGACCGTGCCGAGCATCATGCCAGCCACGGCAACGAAGACGGAGGCGACGGGGAACGTGCCGCGCCACGCTAAGACCGAGGCGGCGAAGATGCATAAACCCGAGGCGATAATGACCGTTACCGTGAAGGGGATTGGCAGCAGCGTAAAGATTCCGAAGCTGAGTCCGCAGGCGAACCCGCGGACGAGAAGCTGACGGAAGCCCAAGCACCGCGTGGTACCAGCGGTGCGGGGACGTGTGAAGTGGCGCGCAAGGAAGCCGATTCCCACGAGGAGAGCGCAGGGCACCACGGCAGCGAACACAAAAGCATGAAGGGCTTGTGGCGCCAGGGTGGCTACGGCGCTCGACGCGCTCGCGAGGGATTCGTTGGTCATAAGAAAAGAATAAGGACGTGCGCTACGCGGAAGAAAGCACTTTGGGTGTACTTAAAGGCCTTTGTGCGCACCTCGACAGGTGATTGCCAGAGAGCGGAGCAAATCTGTGTGCCCGGTAGGCGAACCGCCATGTATAGGGGCGTTCGGGGTAGGATATGTCATTGCTATGACTTCTCCACTTAAGTTTAATGTTGCGGACTTGCTGCGCGGACCGGATGCTGATGGCATGCCGCAGCAGCGCACGCAGACGGGGCCGGCGCCGGAGCGCATTGGTGTCGAAATGATTGCTATCCCCAAAGGTAGCGAGCTGGGCGTCGACGCGACGCTCACCCCGCTGGGCGGCGCGATTATGGTCGACGCCGATATCCATGGACAGTTGGAAGGCGAGTGCGCGCGGTGCTTGCGCCCGCTCACTCCGCCGGTGGACCTTCACATCACGCAGGTCTATGCCACGGACCCGGATTTCATTTCTGGTGATGCGGCGGATGAGGCGGATGAGGGCTCGGGTGACGAGACTCCGATCATCGAGGGTGACGAGATCGATATTCTTCAGGCCGTCATCGATGAGGCTGGCTTGACGCTGCCGTTTAACCCCACGTGTGAGGGCGGCTGCGACGTGCCGGAGGTCGAGGGCGTGACGCTGGGCACCTCAGGCGAAGAGGATAATACGACTGACCTGCGTTGGGCCGGACTGGAGAAGTTCCTGTGAGCAAGAAAACCAAGATGACGGGTGAAGAAGCGCTGGAGGCTGCGTTCAACTCGGTCGACCATGCGCCGCTGCTGGCGTCGCTCGGCATCGACATTCCGCATGACTTGCTCCGTCTTGCGCTGTCGCACCGTTCCTTCGCGAACGAGCACGGCCACTTGCCGAACAACGAACGACTGGAGTTTCTTGGTGACGCGGTGTTGGGCCTGTCCGTGGCCTCGCAGCTCTATACGCAGTACCCGTCGCGTCCTGAGTCTGATATCTCGAAGATGCGCGCGTCCATCGTCTCGCGCTACGGCTTGTCTGACATCGCACGCGAAATTGGCCTGGGTCAGTACATCCTGCTGGGCAAGGGCGAGACGACCACGGGCGGCGCAGATAAAGACTCCATCCTGGCAGACACGATGGAGGCCCTTTTGGGCGCCATCTACCGCACGCATGGTTTTGAGCCAGCGCGAGCCGTGATTCTCACTCTGTTTAAGAAGAAGATCGACAACGCCACTGCCTCGGGCCGTCATTTGGACTGGAAGACGAACCTGCAGGAGTTGTGCGCGGAGCTGCGCGCGCCCATGCCGGTGTATTCGGCGACGTCCACCGGCCCCGAGCATGCGCAGACTTTCACCGCATACGCGCATGTCGCGGGTAAAGAGCTAGGAGTGGGTACCGGCCAGAACAAGAAGCTGGCCGAACAACAGGCAGCAGAAAAGGCCCACGGCGCGCTGACGGAGCACCCGGAGCTCGTTGCTGGCACCGTTGATACGTGGACCCAGAGCTAGGTCTGCATGCCGGAACTTCCTGAGGTCGAGTCTGTCCGCCGGGGGTTGGTGGGCTATCTGCCGGGCCGCACGTTTGAACGCGTGGAGGTCCTTCACCCGCGGTCGAACAGGGGACAACTGGCGCCGCTGGCGGGCCTGCTCGTGGGGCGCACCGTCGCGGATGTCGCGCGCCGGGGCAAGTTCATGTGGCTCGAATTCGAGGGGGAGGACCGCAGTGATTCGCACCGCGACGTTCTCCATGTGCACCTGGGCATGTCGGGACAAATGCGGGTGGGCGAGGTTTCGTCGAAACACGTGCGGGTGCGCGCGAAGTTATCGGAGGGACTCGAACTGTCCTTTATCGACCAGCGCACGTTCGGCTATTGGCTCTATGGTCCCTGGTCGAAGATTGCACATATCGCGCCTGATCCCTTGGAACCAGCCTTCGATGTCGTGGCGACCGCGCGACGGCTGCGGCGAAAGAAGAGCGCCGTGAAAGTCGCGCTCATGGACCAGACCGTGGTGAGCGGAATTGGCAATATCTACGCGGACGAGGCGTTCTGGGCGGCGGGGATCCGACCGACGCGGCGCGCCTCGAGCCTGTTGCAACGTGAGGCGGTGGCGCTCCTCGGAGCGGCGTCGGACGTCATGGGGCGCGCGCTCGCGGTGGGCGGCACGAGCTTCGACGCCTTGTACGTCAACGTCAATGGCGAATCCGGATACTTTGACCGCTCCTTGCACGCGTATGGGCGAGACGGCGAACCCTGCGATCGGTGCGGCACGCCGCTGACCAAGATCGTGGTGGGCGGGCGCGGCACGCACTACTGTCCGAATTGTCAAAAATAGGGGAGAGTGAGATGTCTCCTGCCGCATGAGATAGGTAGATCCGGCTCACATACCCTATTGTTTTCTGCATGCAGGAAATTTTCAGCACCGTGCTCGGTGCGATTAACAACACTCTGTGGACATGGGTCCTTCCGTGGCTGCTCATCGCCGCGGGTCTCTTCTTTGGTTTCCGGACTGCCGTCGTGCAGATCCGTATGGTTCCCGATATGTTCAAGGCCATCGTCGAGCGCCCCAAGGGCGTGGGCGCCGACGAGGACGAGGAATACGGCGGCATCTCCGCGTTTAAGGCGTTCACCATTTCCGCGGCGTCGCGCGTGGGCACCGGCAACGTCGCCGGCGTGGCCGTCGCGATTTCCGTCGGTGGACCGGGCGCGGTGTTCTGGATGTGGGTGATTGCCATCCTCGGTGGCGCGACGGCCTTCATCGAGTCGACGCTCGCTCAGCTGTGGAAGATCCGCGACGGGGATACCTACCGCGGTGGCCCGGCGTACTACATGAGCCGCGGCCTGGGCTGGAAGAAGCTGGCGGCGGTCTTCTCCGTGGCCATCGCCATTACCTTCGGCTGGCTCTACGAAGCATTCCAGACCAACGCTATTTCTGAGTCCTTCGCGACCTCCTTCAACCAGGACTCCACGACATTTAAGGCCATCATCGGTCTGGCCGTTGCATTTGTCTCGGGTCTCATCATCATCGGTGGCGTGAAGCGCATTGCCAACATCACGCAGGTCGTCGTGCCCTTCATGGCGCTGGCATACCTCGCCGTTGGTCTCGTGGTCATCGTCATCAACATCGGTGAAGTGCCTGCAATGTTCCTCCACATTGTGGAGTCGGCCTTCGGCTTCAGCGAGGTCGCGGGCGCGACACTCGGCATGGCACTGATGAAGGGTATTCAGCGCGGCCTGTTCTCCAATGAGGCCGGTGAGGGATCTGCCCCGAACGCTGCGGCCACCGCGACGGTCTCGCACCCGGTCAAGCAGGGACTCGTGCAGACGCTCGGCGTCTACTTCGATACCCTCGTCGTCTGTTCCATCACCGCGTTCATCATCCTGCTGGGCACGGACTTCGAGTCCTTCGGCAGCGACGAGATCGCTGGCGTGGCCCTCACGCAGTCCTCGCTGAGCAACGTCGTGGGTGCATGGGGTACGCACTTCATCACCTTCATTTTGTTCTTCCTGGCCTTCTCTTCGGTGCTAGGAAACTACTACCTTGCGGAATCCAATATCACCTACCTCTTCAAGCAGAAGTGGGCGCTGTGGGGCTTCCGCGTTATCTCTGTGGCTTTCGTCTTCTACGGCGCCGTGGCCCCGCTGGGCACTGTCTTCGACCTGGCCGATACCGGTGCTGCCATCATGGTGCTGCTCAACGTCGCAGCCATCGTGCCGCTGTCGGGTGTGGCCATCAAGCTGCTCAAGAACTACAACGAACAGCGTCGTCAGGGCGTCGACCCCGTCTTCCACCGCGATATGCTGCCGGGCGTGTCCAACATCGAGGTCTGGGACGGTTCCGATCCTGTGACGCGTCGTAGCGTGGAAGACCGCCAGCACTTGAACGATAGTCTGGGAGACCACACCAACTTCCGCGAGTTCTAACTCGCCACGAGAAACCCAGATACCGAAATTTAAGGAGACCTCACCCCATGGTTCGCATGACCGCATTTGTTCACGGCTACGTCCAAGGAGTGGGGTTTCGTTGGTGGGTGCGCTCCCGCGCCCTAGAACTTGGCTTGGTCGGGCACGCCACAAACTTGAGCGACGGCCGCGTCCAAATCGTCGCGGAAGGGCCGCGCGAGGTCTGTGAGCGCCTCCTTGAGCTCACCCGTGAGCAGCCGTCCACGACGCGCCGCCCTGGCACGGTCGACACGGTCGTTCCGCAGTGGGCAGAGCCCAAGGGCGAATCGGGTTTTATCGAACGCTAGACATTACGGGGAAGGTGGCTCATCCATCGCGTGGTGAGCACCGCAACTTCGCGCGCTGGCGGCGCGGAGGAGCACAGCGTAGGGACGGAGGGCATCGGCAAGCTCAAAGACGTGCTGCCAGCCCTCGGCGCCCGCGTCGTTATCCGCGGCGAGCACGGCCACCCGTACGGAAGTGCCGGTATAAGGCCGAGCGCGCAATACCTGATTCCCGCACGATATCCGTGACGGTGATTGTCTCCCCTTCCTGCTCACCAGCGAGATGATTGAGTGCGCCAACGACACGATCGAAAGCGCTGTGTGCGGAGGCGTCATTGGCTTCGCGCACGGCGCGCAGTTGTGAATCGGAATGGAAAATCATGGGTAAGTTTGTTTTAATTTAAAATTAAAAAGTACTTATATCTGGGTCTGGCGCAGGGCTTGCTAGAATTGCACGAATGCACCTCAAATCGCTCACGCTCAAAGGATTCAAGTCCTTCGCGTCGGCGACGTCTATGAAATTTGAGCGCGGCATTTGCGCCGTGGTTGGTCCCAACGGCTCCGGCAAATCCAATGTCGTCGATGCCCTCGCGTGGGTCATGGGGGAGGGCTCCGCCAAAACGTTGCGTGGCGGCAAGATGCAGGACGTCATCTTTGCGGGTGCGGGTGACCGCAAGGCCTTGGGTCGCGCCGAGGTGACGCTCACCATCGACAACGCGGATGGTGCGCTGCCCATCGAGTACTCCGAGGTCTCCGTCACCCGCCGCATGTACCGCGACGGCGCGAGTGAATATGAAATTAATGGTGCCAAAGCCCGCCTCATGGATATTCAGGAGCTGCTCAGCGACTCCGGTATCGGCCGCGAGATGCACGTTATCGTCGGGCAGGGCAAGCTCGCGGAGATCCTTGAGTCGCGTCCGGAGGACCGCCGTTCCTATATAGAAGAGGCGGCCGGCGTCCTCAAGCACCGCCGCCGCAAAGAAAAGGCGCAGCGCAAGCTCACCGGCATGCAGGCGAACCTGGATCGCCTCCAGGACCTCACGGATGAGCTGGGTAAGCAGCTCAAGCCCCTCGCGCGACAGGCGGAAGCCGCGAAGCGCGCTGCCACGGTCCAAGCGGATCTGCGCGACGCCCGCCTGCGTCTCGCCGGCGATCAGGTCGTGCGCCTGCGCGCCGAATACGACAACGCGGAGAAACAAGCCGAGCTCCTCGCTGAACAGGTCGCCACGCTCCAAGCTCAGCTCGAAGCTGCAGAAGAAGCCCACGCCGACGTCGAGGCCCAGCTCGCCGTCGCGGCACCGGCTGCCGATGCCGCCCAAAAGCTGTGGTTCGATCTGTCCTCGCTCGCCGAGCGCGTCTCTGCGACCCAGCGCATCGCCACCGAGCGCGCCCAGAACGTCGGCGCCCAGGTCGCCTACTCCGGCCAGGATCCCGAGGATCTTGAGGCCCGCGCTGCGCGTGCCGACGAGGAACACGAGATGCTCCTCGAAGCGGCAGAGGAAGCCGCCATGCGCCTGGAGTCCCTGCGCGAAACCTTGCTGGAGAAACGGGAGGCCTTCGAGGCCGCCGACCGCGAACACATGGCCCAACTGCGCGCCATTGCGGACCGCCGGGAGGGCGTTGTCCGTCTTATTGCCGCGGAGGAGTCGCTTACTGCTCAGGTCGAGTCCGTCGAATCCGAGCTCTCCCGCCACGAGGAGACCCTCGGTTCCACCCGTGAGCGCACGCAGGCCGCCCAGCGCGAGGCCGACAGCGTCGCGGATAAGCTGGCGGCCCTCGATGCGGAACGCCAGCCCCTCGAAGAAGCCCACGTGCGCGCCGCTACGGAATCCGATGCCGCCGATAAGCGCCTCGAGCAGCTGCGTGACGGCCAGCGCGAACGCGAACGCGCCGTCTATACGCTGCGCTCGCGCATCGAGACGCTGGCAACCACCGCGCCGGAGACCGCTGATCTCGGTCCCGACTTCCATCCGCTCGCGGACTTCCTCACGACCTCGCAGGAAACGGCCGTCGCCGCGGCGCTGGGCGCCTTCGCCGACGCCCAGGCCGGCAGCCTCACCCCTGAGCTGCTCACGCAGCTTTCCGATGCCGCCCGCGCCACGCTCTTCGACACCTCCACGTACCACGACCCGGGGGACTGGCGCCTCGACGCGACGCTCCCAGGTGGCTGCTCGTGGCTACTCGACCACGTCACCGCAGTTCCGGAAGTCCGCGCCGCCGTCACGCGGCTCCTCGCCGACGTCGTGCTTGCCCCCGACGCGTCTGCAGCCCGCGCCCTCGTCGCGGAGGATCCGCGCCTGCGCGCCGTGACGCCTGACGGCCTTCTCGTCGGTGAGGGCTGGGTTCAAGTCGGCACTGGCGCGCAGACCACCGTCGAGGTCGCCGCCCGCATCGCCGCCGCCGAAGCCGAACTCGTAACCGCCCAAGCGGAGCTCGAGGAACTTTCCGGCACGTTCGAGGGCGCCAAGCTCGCCGCGGAAGACGCCCGCGTCACCGCCGCCTCCGCGAAGGCCGCGCTGCGCGAGCACGACACGCAGATTGAGGCGTGGAAGCGCGACCACCAGCGTCTCCTGTCCCAACATGCGGCGAATAAGGCGGAGCACGAGAAGGCCGCCGCTCGCGCCACGGACATCGAGGTCCAGCTCACGCAGCTGCGCGAGCAACTCGCCGAGGCCCGCGACCGCCTCGCCCGCGTCGACGCGGACGACACCCCAGACGAGCCCAGTTCCCAGGTCCGCGACGAGGCGAACGCCGCCCTCGAACAGGTCAAGGCCATGGAGGTCGAGGCCCAGCTCGCCGCGCGCTCCGCCCAGGACAAGGTCGCCCAAGTGGCCGGCCGCGGCGATGCCCTGCGCCGCCAGGCTGAGCACGAACGCCAAGCGAAGGCCCGCCACGAACAATCCATGGCCCGCCGCCGCGCGCAGGCCGAACTCGCCAGCACCGTCGCCCGCCACGCCCGTGACCTCGCCGCGCGCGCGAGCCTCGCCCTGGATCGCGCCACCGAAGAACGCGACGCCGCGCTGGCCGAGCGCACCCGCCTCCAATCCCACGTCCAGCAGGCCGCGGCCCAGGTCTCCGCCGCGCGCTCGCAGCTCGACCGACTCACCTCGAACGCGCATAACTCGGATATCGCACGCTCCCAGGCCCAGGTCCGCCGCGACGAGGCCGAAGCTAAGCTTGTCGAGCAGCTCGGCCTGTCGATGACGGATCTGCTCCGCGATTACACGCCGGGCGAGGACTTCGACCGCGCCGCGGAGACGAAGCGCCTCAAGCAAGCCGAAAAAGACTTGAACTCCCTGGGCAAGGTCAACCCGCTGGCCCTCGAAGAATACAAAGCGCTGGAGGAGCGCTACACCTTCCTTTCCACGCAGCTCGATGACGTCATCCAGGCGCGCAAGGACCTCACCGGCGTCATCGAAGACGTCGACGAACAGATTCTCCAGCTCTTCACGGACGCGTGGAACGATGTCGAGGCCGAGTTCCCCAAGGTCTTTCAGACCCTCTTCCCAGGCGGCGAGGGCCGACTCGTCCTCACCGACCCAGACGACATGCTCACCACGGGTATTGAGGTTGAGGCTCGCCCGCCGGGAAAGAAGGTCAAGCGTCTGTCCTTGCTTTCCGGTGGCGAGAAGTCGCTCACCGCGCTGGCCATGCTCGTGGCCATCTTCCGCGCGCGCCCCAGCCCGTTCTACGTCATGGACGAGGTCGAGGCCGCCCTCGACGACGTCAACCTGCGCCGACTCATTGCGCTCTTCGAGGAGCTGCGCAAGGACTCGCAGCTCATCGTCATCACGCACCAGAAGCCGACGATGGACATCGCGAACGTGCTCTACGGCGTGACCATGCGCGGCGACGGCGTTACGCGCGTCATCTCGCAGCGCATGACGCGCGCCGGCGACGCCCCGGGCTCGGAGGCCGCGGCTGCCGATGCCGCGCGCCTCGGCGTGGACGCCCCCGCTAGCCGGGGGTGAGTCGCGGCTTTGCTGTGCCCGACTCGTGTGTCTTTGGCACTATAGAGAGCATGAACACAACTCTTACCGTCGTTATCGTCGTTGCTCTCCTGCTTCTCATCATTCTTGGAGTGATTATTGGAGGCAAGAAGCGCGGCGAAGCGAAGAAGGTCTCTTTCGAGAAACCGGCTGAGATTGAGGAAAAGCAGCTCACGCAGGAGCAGAAGTCCGGCAACTACCAGGCCCAGGGCGGCTTTAACTTCACGCAGGCTGGCCCAGCAAAGGAGCCGGTGACTCCGCCGTCGAACCCGAGCGCACAGCCGGGTTCCGCTGAGCCGAGCGCAACGGCGATGGCCAACGAGCAGCTGCGCGGCGAGACTCCGAAGACTGAGTCTAAGACGCCGGAGCCCGTGAAGTCCGAACCCGCTGCGCCGGTCCAGGACTCGAAGGTCGTCGAGGAAACTAAGCCGGAGCCGGTGAAGTCTGAGCCGACCGCCCCGGTTCAGGAGCCGGAAGCGGAGAAGCCTGCTGCGGGTGCTGCAGCTGCCGGTGCCGCAGGCGCTGCTGCTGCAGCAGCTGTTGGTGCGGCGGCGACCGAGAACGTGGAGGCCGAGAACGTGGAGGCCGAGGAGGCCGCTGCACAGGCAGATGCCGCAGCGGAGACCACACGCGACGAGGTCGAGGAAGAATCCGCGACGGAAGACTCGCCGGTCTTTGACGAGGTCGCCGAGGATCCGGATGACGCCGACATCGCAGATGCGGTGGACGACATCGAAGACGACGCGGATCTCGAGCGCACCCAGGAGGCTGCGGCTGCGGCCGAGGCACAGACGGCATCGGCCGCTGAAGCCCGCGAGGTCACCGAGGTTCCGGAGGAGCCGACGTCCGAGACCGCGTCCGAGGACACCGAGCTGGTGGAGACGCCGGCACAGCCGACGGAGGACATTGCGCCAGCGGCTGGTCGTCTGGGCAAGCTGCGTGGACGCCTGTCGCGTTCGCAGAACGCCATCGGACAGGGCCTCATGGGCATTCTGTCCGCGGGCGACCTGGACGATGACGCGTGGGAGGAAATCGAAGATACCCTCATCATGGCGGACCTAGGTACCAAGGCCACGATGAAGGTCACCGAGTCTCTGCGCGAGAAGATCGCCGAGCGCGGCGTGAACTCCGAGGCGGAGGCCCGTGAGATGCTCCGCGAGTCGCTCATCGAGGTCGGCCACCCGGAGATGGATCGCTCCATCAAGGCCATGCCGAACCAAGGCAAGCCGGCGGTCATCATGGTCGTGGGCGTCAACGGCACCGGCAAGACGACGACCACGGGCAAGCTCGCCCGCGTGCTCGTCGCCATGGGCCACCGCGTCCTGCTCGGTGCGGCGGATACGTTCCGTGCCGCGGCCGCTGACCAGCTCGAGACCTGGGGTCGCCGCGTCGGCGCCGATACTGTGCGCGGCAAGGAGGGCGCGGATCCTGCGTCCGTCGCATTCGATGCCGTCGCGAAGGGGGTGGAGCAGGGGGTCGACGTGGTGCTCATTGACACGGCCGGCCGTCTGCACACGTCGACTGACTTGATGGACCAGCTGGGCAAGGTCAAGCGCGTGGTCCAGAAGAAAGCCGAGGTCGACGAGGTCCTCATGGTCATCGACTCAACCGTGGGCCAGAACGGCCTCGTACAGGCGCGCGTGTTCCGCGAGATCGTGGATATCACGGGCGTCGTGCTCACGAAGCTCGATGGCACCGCCAAGGGCGGCATCGTCTTCCAAGTTCAGGAGGAGCTCGGCGTGCCGGTCAAGCTCGTGGGCCTGGGCGAGGGCGCGGATGACCTCGCGCCGTTCGAGATTGAGGGCTTCGTTGACGCCCTACTTGGCGACAAGAAGTAAATCGAACACGTGATGAGCTCCGCAGTGAACTGCGGAGCTCTTTTTATATCTGTTTTTATATCTGCTTAATCGCCGACGGTCTTCGTCGCGACGAAGTCCGGATCCTCGGCGCCGTCCGCGTCGATGATGAAGTCGCCGTCGCGCATGTCGACGCTGAACGTCCAGGCGGGGAGTGCGTCA
This sequence comes from Corynebacterium sp. HMSC072G08, assembly GCF_001809185.1. Lineage (NCBI taxonomy): Bacteria > Bacillati > Actinomycetota > Actinomycetes > Mycobacteriales > Corynebacteriaceae > Corynebacterium > Corynebacterium sp. HMSC072G08. The sequence goes on along the minus strand of NZ_KV796422.1, from coordinate 184,026 downwards.
GGAAGATCGGCGGGGGCGATCGTGCTGAAGTCGTCGTTCATCGTCACGACGATATCGCCACGCGCGATAGACGTCGTTTGTGAGCACATGGGAACTGCGGTGTGTTCCGGATTGAGGGTGGGTTCCTGGACCGTCACGGCGGTGGAGTAGCCGCCGTTGCCGAAGCGCAGCCCGACACGTTCATCTGCGCTGCTCGCAACGTCCACGAGCGTGGGGAGTGCTTTGATGCCACCGTCGAATTCGAGATTGAGATTAAAGCACAGGCGCCCCCAGCTCGATCCCACGACGTCGTCCATGGTGAGCTGGTTAACGTCGCTGAGCCACGTCCGAATATTCGTGCTCTCGCCTGCGAATTCGATGGCGGTATCGGGTGACTCGACCGTGTCGAGGCCCTCCGTGGTGCGTGCGAAGCGTTCCTGATCGAGGGGGATGGCGCCGGTGCGGGCATCCTTGAAGCCTTCGCCGGGAGCCTGGACGTTGTCGAAACCGTCAAAGTTCGTGAGCACGCCGAGCTCGACCGCGCGGTTGGTGAGCGCCATGAGGTCGTTGGCCAGGGGCGCGACTCGTTCCACATTGTCTGAGGCGGTCATCTGGAACTGCTCGAGCGGAGTTCCCTTTGGGCCGAAGACGGAGAAGAGGGGAGTGGACTGCATCTCGGTGTCTTCGAGGCGGTAGACCGTCCAGTCCGCGAGCGCTGGATCCTTAAATGACGTGGGTTCTGCGACTTCTTCGGTTTTCATGCCCTCGCGGAATTCCGTGGCGTCGACAAAATTGATCATGGAGATGAAGAGTCCCGGCTTATCCTCGCTGTCGACGGCAGTCATGCCGGCGCAGGATTTTCCGTCGAGGAGGACGTCGCTTGCGGTCGAATCGGCTCCGGCGTCGAGTCCCGCTGACTCGTCGAAGCCCGCCTGCACGAGGAAAGGCATGGGGAGCTCGCAGTCGGCGAGGCGGCCGTCCACAAAGAGACGTTCCACATCGCCGTCTGCGAGGGGGAATTCTGTCTCCGACTGTTGGTTGGGCAGATCTTCTTTTGACTTGAGCTCGGGCAGCGCCGAACACCCGCTGAGTGCGAGGAGGGCAACGGCAGGCAGTGTGAGAAAGCGAGGGTGCATAGCGGTGCCCTTAGGGGATAGTGACGTTATTTCACCTTACCTAACCATCTCGTTACCTGCATCACACATGCGGGCGGGGTATGGGGGCATCGGAAAGCTCTGTGCCTTGTCGAACGAACGAAAGGTAATGTGACCTGGGACGAGCCCCGATGGTAGGGTTGAAAACGCTGTATTTAATGCGCATCTGTCCTATTTCAACCAATGTTTGTGAGGCGAGTTCTTTCGTGACTCTTAGCTTTGTTGTCCTCCTCGCAGCCTTGGCATTGATCCTTGCACCCGGGCTCGTCAAGCTCATGGACCGGCAGGCGGGTTACCCGCTTGCGGTCCTTTTTGTTGTGGCCGCGGGGCTCATCATCTCTCGTCTGGGGGACGTGCTGGACGGCACGCCTCTCACCGTCACGTATACCTGGGTTCGCGATTTCGTGGAACCAGGCATGGACGTGAGCGTGTCCCTGCGCGCGGACGCGCTGAGTGCTTTCTTTGCCTTGCTTGCTCTTATCATCGGCGCTGTGGTGTTTACCTATTCCGCGGCGTATCTGCCGAAGAAACAGGGGAATACCAGTTTCTACGTCCTGATGACGGCATTCATGCTGTCCATCCTCCTGCTGGTGTTGGCTAATGACGTGGTGTTGCTCTTCGTCGCGTGGGAGCTTGTCTCCCTCGCGTCGTTCATGCTCATCGCGCGTTCCGGCTCCGGCGGCGAGGCAGGCTCCCAGCGCACGTTGATCCTCACCTTCATTGGTGGACTCACCTTGCTCACCGCGCTGGCGATTGCGGCGACGGCAGCAGGGACGACGCACATTGAACTCATTCTGGCCTCTGACGTGTGGGCACAGCGCCCGGGCCTGACCGCGGGCGTCGCGGTGCTCGTGGCGATTTCCGCGTTTACGAAGTCCGCGCAGTTCCCATTCCACTTCTGGCTCCCAGAAGCCATGGCGGCGGCGACCCCGGTCTCGGCCTTCCTGCACGCCGCGGCCGTCGTCAAGGCGGGCATCTACCTGCTCGTGCGTTTCTCCACCATCTTCCACGACGTGGCCGTATGGAACTGGCTACTCATCGTGGTGGGCATGGGCACGGCGATCATGTCCGCCGTCTTCGCGGTGCAGAAGACCGATCTGAAGAAGCTCACGGCATACTCGACCGTCTCGCACCTGGGCTGGATTGTGGCGACCATCGGCGTCGGCACCCCCTTCGCCATCGCGGCCGCCATCGTGCACACGGCGGCGCACGCGCTGTTCAAGTCTTCGCTGTTCATGCTCATCGGCGTCATCGACCACGAGGCGGGTTCCCGCGACATTCGTCGCTTGGGCGTGCTGTGGAACAAGATGCCGTGGACGTTTGGTTCCGTGGTCATCGGCGCAGCCTCCATGGCGGCGGTCCCGCCGCTGCTGGGTTTTGTGTCCAAGGAAGGCATGCTCACCGCGTTTGAGGATGCCCCGATTGGCTCAGCCGGCCAGGTGATCCTGTTGCTTGCCGCGGGCATCGGCGCGTTCTTTACCTTTACGTATTCCGCGAAGATCGTCTTCGGCGCCTTCTTCGACGGCCCGCGTGATGTGAGTGGCGTCCACGAGGCGCCGGTGCGCCTGTGGCTCCCGGCCGCGTTGCCCGGATTCATGTCCTTCCCGCTCGTGTTCATCATGGGGCGTGCGGACGAGCCTGTCGATGCCGTCGTGGATGCGGTCGGCTTAGAGTCCCACACCCACTTGGCACTGTGGCATGGTCTTACCATCCCGCTTCTCATTTCAGTGACGGTGCTCGTGCTCGGTGTTGTGGGCGTTGTGTTCCGCAAGCGCTTCTGGGCCGCGTTCGAGTCCCGCCCATTCCTGCCGCGCAGCGGCAACGAGCTCCTGCACTCCATGCAAAAGGGCGCGACGTGGATTGGTCGCCAGCTCGGCCGCATGTCCGATACGCATAATCCCTCGCGTCTCATGCTGCCTATTGTGCTGCTCATTATCGTTCTTGCAGGTGCCGCTCTCATTGGCGAGGGCGTCGACGGCGTCGCGTTGGCACCGCGCGTTCCTGGCTTGGACAACCCGTGGGATATCATTCCGCTGCTCATCGTGGCGCTGTCCATGATTGGCCTGGTGCGCACGCACAACCGACTCACCGGTGCTGTCATGATTGGTATCGCTGGTGCGGGCGTGACGCTGCAGATGCTCATCATGGGCGCGCCGGACGTGGCGCTTACGCAATTCCTCGTTGAGGCGTTGTCGGTCATCGTCATGATGATGGTCCTGCGTTACCTGCCGGAGCGTTTCCACAACGTGCAGAACACCTCGCGTCGCACGGGCTCGATTGTCATCGCCATCCTTGCTGGTATCGCCGCCTTCCTTGGTGTGTGGGCTCTCATGGGCCGCCACGAGCGCTCGAGCCTCGCGGAGTGGTACCTCAACGAGGCACCCGGAATTACTGGCGGCGACAATGTCGTGGCGACCATCATCGTCGAGTTCCGTGGACTCGATACCTTGGGCGAGCTGTCCGTGCTGGGCATGGCTGCCGTCGTTATCGCTGCGATTACCTCGACGCTGCCGCGTTTCCCGTTTACCTCGGGCACGCGCCCGGCGCCCTTCGGCCAGTCGCAGCTCAACTCCGTGCCGCTGCGCAAGGCCCTCATCCTTGTGGCGCCGATGCTGGTTATCTTGTCGCTCATCGTCTTCTACCGCGGACACCAGGTCTCGGGCGGCGGCTTCCCGGCCGCGCTCATCATGGGTGCCGCGATCGGCTTGGCGTACCTGTCCCGTGGCTCGGATGAGATCGTCTTCGGCCGCATGACGCCTATCCACCTCACCGGTATCGGCATCCTTGTTGCGCTGTCCGCCGGTTTTGTGGGCTACTTCCATCACGGCTGGGGCAACGGCGGCTTCCTTGCTGCTATTCACGCCGAGGCCTTCGGCCAGCACTGGACAACGTCCATGATCTTCGACTTGGGTATTTACCTTGCGGTGTTGGGCATGCTCACCATGGCCATCAACGCCCTGGGTGGTTACTTGCGCCCCGGTACAGAGCGTGACTACCTGCCGTGGGTCCACGGGGACGACTCCTCGCTGCCCACGACGCCGCGCATCACCATGGATAACGCGGACGATCCGTACCCGGCCCCGATTAACCCCTCGACCGACCCGTTGGCCTTGCTCAATGAACGCGAGGCTCGCACCAAGAAGCCGTCTGTTCGCGCAGCACGGATGAAGGGGGAGAAGTAAATGTATCTCGCACTTACCATTGGTATTTTGATGGCCGCTGCGGTCTATCTCATCCAACAGCGTGGCCTTGTCCACATCGTGTTGGGCATGATGGCCTTTAGTCACGCTGCGAACCTCACGTTGCTGGCCACGGGCGTCTACTCCTACCGCGGCGAATCCTTCCCTTCCCGCGTCGATGCCGCCGAGATGGCAGACCCGCTGCCGCAGGCTTTCGTGCTTACGGCGGTTGTTATCTCCATGGCGACAACGACGATTTTGCTTACCATGGCGGCCATGGGCGCCAACGACGACACGGATGTCGTCGAGCCGGTGGATGACAACACTGTCGACCACGCGTTTAGCACCTTGGGTCGCGACGCAAAAAACCGCGACATTCTGGAACGCTCCGCAAATGCGGTGCAGCGCATTAAGAACCCGGATGAGGGCGCGCTTTCTCCCAACGCCGCGAATGCTGAAGGGGGCGAGAAGTAATGCAACTTGCAAGTCAGCTCCTCCCGCTGTTCCCCGCGGTCCCGCTCGTTTCTGCTGCGTTGGCTCTGCTGGCGCCGTGGCGCCGCGTGCGTGACGCCATCATGCTCATCATCCCGGGTATCGGCATCTTCGCCGGCCTTGGTCTGCTGGCGTTTACGTCGCAGAACGGCGTCGTCGCGCATACCGTGGGTCTGTACGTGGGCAATGCCGGTATCGCCTTTGCGGCCGACTCTTTCTCAGCATTGCTCATTATCACGACGATGATCGTCTCGTTCGGCGCGAACTGGTTCGCCATCGTGGGTGGCGAGACCAAGTCTCGCTACTATCCTGCGTTGACGCTCATTCTCATCACCGGCGTTAACGGCGCGCTCATCACCGCGGATCTCTTTAACTTCTTCGTGTTCATTGAGGTCATGCTGCTGCCGTCCTACGGCCTCATCACTATGTCCGGTACGTGGTCGCGTCTCGCGGCTGGCCGTGCCTTCGTCCTCGTCAACCTCTTTGCGTCGACGTTGCTTATGGTGGGCGTGGGCTACATCTACTCGGTCGCTGGGGCGGTCAACCTCGCGGCGCTTAAGGGCGCTGCCGCTGGCAACGGCCAGGTCACCGTCGCGGCCGGACTCATCGTCATCGCCATCGCAGCGAAGGCGGGTGTCTTCCCCGTGCAGTCCTGGCTGCCGCGTACCTACCCGGGCACCTCGGCAGCGGTCATGGGCCTGTTTTCCTCGCTCCACACCAAGGTCGCCGTCTACATGCTCTTCCGCCTGTGGGTCGTGCTCTTCGACATGGACGCGCGGTGGAACGTACTCATCATCGTCATCATGATCATTTCCATGGCGATTGGCGCCTTTGGCGGCTTGGCGGAAAACTCCATCCGCCGCGTGCTGGGTTATCAGATGCTCAATGGCATGCCGTTCATCTTGGTCATGCTCGCCTTTACGGGCGAGGACCCGCAGCGCGCGCTGGCCGCCGGCATTCTCTACACGATTCACCACATGATTACGGTGGGTTCGCTCATCCTGGCCTCCGGCGCCATCGAGGAAACGTATGGCACCGGAAACTTGTCCAAGCTGTCTGGCTTGGCCCGCCGCGACCCGCTCATCGCGTGGATCTTCGCAGCCGGTGCCTTCTCCATCGTGGGCTTCCCGCCTTTCTCCGGTATGTGGGGCAAGGTCATGATCGTCTTCGAGGTGGCGCGCACCGGTACCGCGTGGGCCTGGGTCGTCATCACCGCTATTGTCATCGCGTCCTTCGCGGCCTTCTTGTCCATGCTGCGCGTGTGGCGTGAGGTCTTCTGGGGCAAGCCGCTGCCGGTGGAGAAGGTGCCCGATGAACTCGTCATTCGCAAGTACCTCATGGCGCCGTCTTTGGCGCTCATCCTGGGCTCGCTGTGTATGTTCATCTTCGCCGGCTTCGTTGTCGACGTGACGCTCACGGCGTCGGGCGATCTCCTTAATGTGGATGCCTACTCCGCCGCTATTTTGGGCGATGACCCGGTGGGCATGCCGCAGCTCGATGGAATTCAGGAGGGCCGATAAATGGATATTAAGCGGATTCTGCATGGTTGCGTCTATACACCGTGGCTCGTCAAAGAAATCTTTGTCGCAGGTTTCTCGCTCGCACTCGATTCTTTGAAGCCGAATAATGGCTATCATCCGGTCGTGTTGCGTTATCCGCTGCGCGTGACCGATGCCTGGGATATCTTCTGGTTCACGTCGTCGATTACGGCGACGCCGGGAACGCTGTCGCTGGGTTTGCGTGAACCTCCGCGTGAAGGTTTACCGCGCATCGTCCTCGTTCAAGCGGTGCAGGGCGACGATCCTGCTGACGTGATGGCAAGCCTCGCAGACATGGAAGAGCGCGTGGCACCCCACGTTAAGGGCATCGACTATGGCGTGCCCGGACAAGGAGACGCGACAGAGCTCGACCCAGCGTTCTACGAATATACTTTGGAGACCGTTGGCCGGCACATGCGCGCGCCGGATATGGCTCATGCGGATGACACACCGCTGGCTGCAGATGACACGCCGAAGACGACACCGGCTGATCTCCTCCGCGCCAACCGAAAGGAGCAGAAGTAATGATTGACTTCGCGAATCTTTCCCTCTTCGGGTGGATTGTTGTCATCTGCATCTTCATCATGGGAGGTGCCGTGTGCGCGGGACTCCTGCTTGCCTTGCGCTCGCGTGATGAGCTCACCCGCACGGTGATTTCGGACCTCGTGTTCTACGGCATGATCGCCATGTTTATTTCGTGGACGCTGCTCAACGACATGTCCATTGCGTACGACATCGTGTTGCTGGCAGCCATTGTCGCCGGCGTGCTGCCCACCCTGTCGATGTCCCGCATTATTTCGAAGGGCAGGAGGTAAACCCCATGACGATTGCAGAGATTATCGCGGCGGTGCTCGTCATCGCTGCCACCGTCATGGTCGTTGCAACGACCGTGGCGCTGTGGCGCGCTCCCGATGCCCTCACGCGTGTCAACCTGCTCGGTCCCACCGTAGGCGTGGCCGTGCCCTTGCTCCTTTGCGCCAAGCTCATCATCGATTGGTCGACGACCGGCTTCGATTTTTGGAACCTGGTCAAGGTGCTGCTCACGCTGTTTGGTGTGTGGATTATCGGGTCAGTGGGCTCGTTCTACATGGGCCGTTCCATCTACGGTGTGACGGTCACCGACGTGAAGTTTGCACGCCGCAAGGCCGCGCGTGAGTCTAAGGACCACAAGGTGGTGGCAGACAATCCACTGCCGGCCGGCATTGTGCCGGATCCTAACGCCCCGCAGTCCCCGGGGGATGCGGCAGCACAGTAGGAACGAGGCGCCGGTGAGCTTCTGCTCGCTGGCGTCTTTGTGTTTTTCTAGTCGTCGAAGCTGAGCTCTCAGGTTCAGTGGTGCGAAGTAAGCGTCGGGCGGGTGGTTCGGGCTGTCTGGTGGAACGGTGGTCATGAGAGGGTACCCCTCCATCAAGGCGTTAGATTATATGTTCGAGAGCTACGGCAACCCGGCATATCCATCCCCGTTGGCGTTGGTCAACACTTTCGAATGCTTAACGTGGGAAGCTGTGCGGGCGGGCGAGGCGAGGTGGGGTCGGGCCTTTAAATTCAGGCCGGGCGTTCGGGCGATCGGGGGTAACGGTGCAGGTGATAGCGCTGACCGGATTGGGGGTGACATGCGAAAGGTGAACCCAAGCTGTGTTTCTATAGTGTGACAGGTAATGTCCTTCGCGTACCTATCAATATATAGAAAAGGGCGAGACGGATGACTCCCGATCAACTGGCTGCGGTGTCCGGCAACTCCGCGTGGATGCTTATCTCTGCTGCATTAGTGCTTCTCATGACGCCGGCCCTGGCGTTGTTTTATGGTGGACTTTCGGATAAGCGAAGTGTCCTCAACATGATGATGATGTCCTTCGGCGCGCTCGGCATGGTCTGCGTCGCCTACGTCCTGTGGGGCTGGTCGATGTCCTACGGCACGCAGTCGTGGGGCGGCGTGGTCGCGAACCCGTTCGAGTTCTTCGGACTGCGCGACTCTATTACGGACGCGGACGGCAACTACATCGCGGGGGCGTCCGGGTATGCGAACGTCATCGATATCGGATTCCAGCTCACCTTTGCGGTGATCTCTACCGCAATTATTTCCGGTGCGCTGCTGGGCCGCGTGAAGTTCGGTACGTGGCTGGCTTTTAGTGGTCTGTGGGTGACTTTTGTTTACTTCCCGCTGGCGCACATGGTCTGGGGTGGGGGATTGCTCTCCCACGCGGAGCGTTCCCTTTCTTCCTGGCTCTTCGGCACCGTTACTGAGGCCGGTGAGACCACCGCGGCAGTCTCGCCGGTGGACTTTGCAGGCGGCACCGTTGTGCATATCTCTGCTGGTACCGCGGCACTCGTTCTCGCCATCGTCGTGGGTAAGCGTGCCGGCTGGCCCACCAAGGTCTCTCGTCCGCATAACCTGCCCATGGTCATGACAGGCGCGGCGCTGCTCTTCTTCGGCTGGTTCGGCTTCAACGGCGGCTCCGCCTTCGCCGCGGATGGTCTGGCGGGCCTGGCGTGGCTCAACACGGCGGCGGCGACCGCAGCGGCCATGCTCGGCTGGATGGCTGTGGAGGCCATTCGAGATAAGGCGGCCACGTCTCTCGGCGCGGCCTCCGGTTTTGTTGCTGGACTTGTCGCCATTACTCCCGCCGCTGGCGCGCTGACTCCGGTGACCTCGTTGATTCTGGGTGGCATCGGCGGCGCGGTGGCGTGCCTGGGCGTGGGGCTGAAGTACACATTAGGCTTCGATGACTCGCTCGACGCGGTCGGCGTGCACCTCGTCGCCGGTCTGTGGGGCACCATCGGCTTGGCACTTTTTGCCAGCGAGGGCGGCCTGCTTACGGACGATGCAGGCTACGGCGTTAAGCTCCTCATTATTCAGACCGTCATCGCGGTGGTCGCTATGGTCTTCGCTGGAATCGTCACGCTAGTCATTGCGCTGGCGCTCAAGTACACCCTCGGCTGGAGGATTGAGGACGAAGACGAGGCGGCCGGTGTCGATGTTTCCGAGCACCGTGAGTCGGGTTACGATCTGGCCGCACAATCTGGCATGCGAGCACCCGCTACTATGATTGGCAGTACGAATAATTCCACGGCGCCTACCATCCCGCCGCGCACCGACGTCAAGGAGTAACCCATGAAGCTCATCACCGCAGTAGTCAAGCCCTTTACCCTTCCGGACGTGCGTGCAGCGCTGGAGCAGCTCGATGTCCACGGCCTGACCGTGACGGAAACCCAGGGCTTCGGTCAGCAACGCGGCCACAGCGAGGTCTACCGCGGCGCCGAGTACGCCACGGACTTCGTGCCGAAGGTCAAGCTGGAGATCGTCCTCGCCGATGAGCAGGTGGACGAGGTACTCAACGCCATCGTCGAGTCCGCGTACACCGGCAAGATTGGTGACGGCAAGGTCTGGGTCACCCCGGTCGAGGACCTCATCCGCGTCCGCACCGGCGAGCGCGGCGAAGCCGCCATTTAGTCCCGTGACACCATCCGACATTCGCGCCGAGGCTTATGCCTCGGCGCT